>DUGV01000162.1 GCA_013331225.1 Methanolinea sp. | reverse complement strand
GGAGTCACGGATGCGATGAATGCCCAGGAAAAGTTCTTTGGTGAAGACCGGCTCTACACAATCATCAGGGAAAATGCCCGCCTCCCTGCACAGGAGATCCTCGACCGGATCCTCTCGGAAGTGCGGGAGTTTTCAAAGGATATGCCCCAGTTCGACGACATCACGGTGCTTGTCGTCAAGGGGAACTGATTGATTGGCGGTCCGGCTGCCCGGTCAGACATTCGTGTCAGGATTGCAGAATGGAGGCAATCCAGAAATTGTTCGTTCGATTTCCTGGAACCCCTCCGCAGTGAGGGATGTCCAGGGAGACGTAACTGGCATGGTTGGAAAGCAGGAATGTCAGCGTAACCGCCGGATGAAGTATTCCCGCTTGTGAGATGCAATAAAAATTTTAGCGATCAGGGGAGGTCCAGGATTACCCAGTTTTCCGGGAGGCTCTCCTGCTGGTACACGGGATTAGGGTAGGACGAGACAAATATATCAAACTCTGACCATAATTTTTCTGTGGTAAATTCAGGATCGCTGAACATCTCAATGCCGCGGGCCTGGTCGACCTCGCCTGTCACATTGAATGCCCGGTAGACATGGGGATACCCCTCGGCGCCGAGGAACGAGGCTTTCCCCTCCACCACCTGGAAGTGGAGGTGGGGGAGGTCCGAGTTGCCGCTGTTGCCCATCAGGCCGAGGACTTGTCCGTCAGTGACGCGGTCACCTGGTGCAACCCGGACCGAGCCGTTGACCATATGGGCATAGCAGGCGTATTTTCCGTCCCCTATGTCCACGATTACATAGTTGCCTGCCGCCGTTGCGATCGTGACTCCCTGTGGGGAATAGATCATCTCGTGATCCGGGAGGCCGTCCAGCATATCAACGACCGTGCCGTTCGCAACCGAGAGGATCTCCTTGCCGAACCCATAGTAGTTCCTGGCTAGGGCAGAGTCACCTTCCACCGCCTTCCCGGTGAGAGGGTCAACGAAGATCCAGTCCTGTGCGTATTTCTGCGGGACGCGGGTCACTCCGTCCATTGTAATCTGGGCGCTGAAGTGGTGGGTGTCCGGGGCGGTGGTCTCGAGTGCCAGCCAGCCCGGGCCACGCATCGGGGAGCCGACGACCACGGGGGAGAGATCTTTTCGCACGGCGATCTCCCCGCCGGTCTGGGTGAACGGGAGCTGCCCGCTCCCGCTCATGTTGAGCGTGACACGGTGGACGAGCCTGTCCGGAACCGCATTCGGATCGACCACAAACCAGATGGAGATCCTCGGGACCGGCACCTTCCCCGTGCCGTTCTGGAGTTCAGTACCAGATGGCAGCGGGTCTGCGGCAGGGTGATACAGGGATGCGAATAGTTCCTTCTCCATGATATAGAGAACCTTTCCCGTGGCAGGGTCAATGACCTCGACGTCCTCGGGCACGAATTTGAGACCATTGTCAGGCGTCAGTTCCAGTTCGTACGCGAGATTCATACCGCCGCTGCTCCTGACCGGGATGGGGGGAACAGGAACAGTGATATTCACAGCCGATGAGGCGGCTGGAGATTGGTGTTCGACGGAAGGCTGCGTGCACCCGGCGGAAAGGATTGCCAGGGCGACGATGAAAGTGAAGAAAATATATCCGGACCTGATCATGTTTGGACCAGACTGATGTTTGCTGCAAAGTGTTAATAATTGAATTATTCAACGGATGAGGCCGGGGGGTGAGAAGGGAAAAGATCGCAGTGCCAGCAGCGTGTGAAAAACCCCATTCACTTTCCATTAAGTACGCGGGAACCTATGGTTGCAAGCTCGACAGAGCCAGCAACTGTACCAAAAAACCCGAGTCTGCCTTTCACCTGATCGTGATGGCACCATGTAGATTGTATATAGATTCGGCTCTATGTTCTGCAGGTATTCTTTTCGCTCCCCAGATTTCAGGAATTTGCACGCATCTCCCGGGCAAACTTCCTTGCATTCTCCAGGTCTTCGGGCCCCGGGTGTCCGCGGTTCGTGAAGAGGTATTTCCCCCTGCAATGGAAATTCCCGATGACCGTGGCACCCTTCTCTTTCAGGGCATCGGCCATCGTCCCGAGCATCTTATCAGCCCCGGCAGCACCACCCGATGTGGCAAAAAGGGCCACCTTTAGCCCCGAGAAGTCCCCTGACGCGATGAACGCGGTCATGGCTTTTCCAGGCTTTCCGCCATACACCCCGCTCCCAAGGAATACCACCTTTGCATCCGCAGGGAGCATGGCGGCCGGGTCTCCCGCCGCAACACCCAGCTCGGCGGCAATGGTGTCCGCCACCTTCTTCGTATTTCCCCCCCGTGAATCGACAAATACCGCGATATCAGTCATAATTGCAGATGGAGGCTGAATAGTATATATAAGGTCTCCTCTTTTTAATGAGCGAGAAAAAAACCGGACTTTTCCCTGAAGAATCAGCAATTGCCATCCCGTGGATCTCGGCTGACGGGAGCGAGAACCCCGTGGCATGTGTATGAAAATACCTTTTTGATCAGAAGACTCAAGGTGTTTCAGGAGGCCTGAATATGTCAACGATCCCGCGGTCGACAAATCATAGCCTGCGAGCAATCCTTCCGGGCATTCTGATCCTCGCGTTCCTGCTGTCCGCTGCCGGGTGCAGCAATATCCCTGGAGGAGGGGCGGCGAGTCACAATTTCTGGGCAAATATCACAGGGCAGTCCGGGGATGCGTGTTCCTTTGATCGCCTTACCGGACAGACTGACGTGCACCTGACGCAAGGAGACTCCTGCTATTTCACAACGCATACGCCGCTTGAGTATCTTGACGACCTTCGCATGCACCCCATGTCACATGTCCTGGTCATTGATGTACCCCGGGACTGGATTACCCCTGCGGACGTGGAACACCTGATGCAACAGATCGATTCCACCGAACCTGCAGCACCGGTAGTATCACCATTGAGCTCTTACAGGCCGTTCAACCAGACTTCGACGGTCGGAAACGAGGCGCTCTATCTCATCGAGGGGTATCGTGCCGGAAAATACCCCCCGGCACTCTGCTCGCTGCATTACTTCCATCCCGATAAGGACGAGGTAAGATCCTGGTGGGAGGCCTATGGGAGATGGAACTACCCTGAGGAGAGGGAAGCAATCCGGCTTATCAAGGAGGCGTATCCTGACCTGAAGGGATACCCGGCAGATACATTCCCGGTCAAATCCATCAGGACCGAGCGTGCACCCGAAGGCTGGTACGTGGCGTTCATCCAGGAAGGTTCCGGGGTGCCTATCATCTCGGCCAGGTGCTATTGTGTGGGAAACGACCGGAACATCACGCTGACGGGGACGGCGAACCAGAGCGTCATGGTGATGGTGCCGGAATTCTCCCCGAAGACCTGCAAGTGAGCGGTTCCATGGGAAGGGAATGCAGGAACGCTTCCCCTGCTTTCCTGAACATACCCCTACTCTCATTCGTCACGTAAGGTGCAGGGTCAATTCCCCTTCCAGGAACCGTGTAATATGCAGCGGGTCTCTGGTTAGCGGGGTATGCTGGTGAGTTCTGCGAGTACCTCGCTGTCGTCAAGGTCATACCACTCCTCGTAGGCATCCGCGACGGCAAACGACCTCCCTGACCGGATGTTCAGGCAGACGAGTTGATCTGCCTCCCGGCCCACGAGCTCAGCGGAGGACCGCGATGCCGTAGGGACCGCGACCACGACGCGAGCGGGCCCTCGTACCCTGAGACTCCGGATGGCGGCGAGCATCGTGAACCCCGAGGCAAGCCCGTCGTCGGTCAGGATCACGGTCTTTCCGGCAACACTCGGCATCGGTGTTCCAGCCATGAACCGCGTGATACGTTCTTTCACATTTGCGGCTGTCTCGCTCACAGCCCTCTCGACATCTGAACTGGAGAGGAAGAGCGCATCCCGCAGCCGCTCGTTGATCAGCACCGTCCCATCCCATGCCACGGCTCCGAACCCGGATTCAGTTGTCCCGGGTATCCTTACCTTCCTCACTATTGCAAGAGAGAACGGGGCGCCGAGGGTCTTGGCGATCTCCTTTCCAACGGGCACACCTCCCGCAGGAATTGCCAGGACAAGAGGTTCGCTGGTGGGAGGAAGCGAGAGAAGGAATACTCCCAGTCTTCTCCCTGCATCATGGCGGCCGGAAAATACGCGGGTCCGCTCCCTTAGGAGCGGGTCGTCGATGATCTCTCCCATGGGGTTTGCTCTTGCGTTCATGGGGGATAAACGTGAGGATTGGATTGAATTCGGATGGGAATGGGTAACAACCCTGCCCGGACCTTCACAGGTGATTCCAAAAGCTTCTGATCAGGTCACCAGATCCGGTAATCCATCCCGTATGCCTCCTCCCTGAAAGTCCCCTCGGGAGAAAAGGATTGGAAAGGCATTGATCCCTCCCAATCAATCATCAGGTAAATAGTACTCCCGATACAATACATGGATGAACCATATCATGAAGCGGGTATCAATTCTTCAAATAGGCGACATGCAGAACGGCTTTATTCAGAAAGAAGGGAATCTGTATGTTCCGGGAGCAGAGAACCTGATCGACCCTGCAAATGATTTTTTGCGTCAGGTGAGCGAGGATGTTTTTGATCTCACACTCATCGTGCTCGATACTCACTTCAAGGAGGAATACTACGAAACACAGGAATCCCGGCAATTTCCCATCCACTGTGAATACGGCTCGCGGGACTGGGAACTCGCAATCGATCTGAAAGGGGCTCCGAATATCCGCTACATGATGAAAAATAATTTCAGCATGTGGACCAATCTCCGGAAACGGGCTCTGCAGTGTACCGATCCTGTAAAAAGACGTGTGTATAAAAATTTGTTTCATATATTGGATGATCCACATACCCCTTCGGAATGCATTCCCCGGGATGAGTTCCTTAAAGCGTTCTTCTCGGGCAGTATCCCGGCAGAGGTCGAGGTCACCCTGATTGGTGTGGCGTCGGACTACTGTAACCGGTATTCGATGGAGGGGTGGCTCTCCCGCGGTGCCCGTGTCACAATCCTCCAGGACTTAACAAAAGGGATTGAGAAAGAGACCCCCCTTGTTCTTGCCGAAGACCGGTACCGGTGTTATATACCGGAGAGTTTACGGGCCGTCGCGAGCACTGTATACCTGAAGGA
>DUGV01000141.1 GCA_013331225.1 Methanolinea sp. | reverse complement strand
TGCTTGAGAACCTGGTGAACCGCCCGGTCTTCAATGCCCTCACCAGGGCTGATGAGGAGCACCTGGTCGAGCAGGTGGGAAAAGAGGTCAGGGCGATGATGCCCCAGTTCAAAAAACAATAAAGACCCATGTTTTTTTTCAATGAAAATGCCTGTGGCATTTCCATGAATGCGTATGCGTGTGTCTCGATGAGAGTCATGTATTTTTTTCATAAGTTAACCGGTATTCCTTTTCAATCATCACATGAAGGTGTTTTTTGGTTTCCAGGTCAAAAAGCGTGAGAACAGCGTGAATTGAGAGAGCGATGCCTGTCCCCGGCATCGCGACCGGGCCCCGGGCCTTAATCCTTGACGATATCCGTTATGCAAAGTGACAGCAGGGAGCTTTGCCCCCGTGATCCCTTTACTTGCAGGCGAGTCTTACGGAGGAGAACGGTTTGCCTGTACGGAAGCCTGTGAAAAAGAGGAAACGTCCGGTCCCGTGAGGGGGCATTTTTTACACCTGGACACCTTATATAAGTACTATGGTTGAGCCGTACGAGACACTCCTGAAAAAAGCCTATTCCCACCTGACCGAGCCGACCGAATCGGTGGAGCGGTTCACGGTGCCGGAGGCGAGGTCGTATATCGAAGGAAAGACAACCGTGCTCGAAAATTTCTCGGAGATCGCCGATACCGTCCGCCGCGACAAGGATCACCTGATGAAATTCCTCCTCGGCGAACTCGGCACTGCCGGCAAGATTGACGGCACCCGCGCCATCTTCAACGGGAAATTTGAGGCGGCGCTGATCAACTCCCTGGTGAAGGGGTACGTGGATGATTATGTCATCTGTTCCGAGTGCGGGAAACCTGACACCCGCCTCGTGAAGGACGACCGTGTCCTCCTCCTGCGTTGCGATGCCTGCGGAGGTCACCGCCCGGTGAGGAAGAGGAAAGCCCGGACTGAGCCGGTCACAAATGAGATCTCAGAAGGTGCGATCCTCGACCTTGAGGTCCAGTCTGTGAGCCGGAGAGGCGACGGCGTGGTGAGGATGGGGCGGTATATCCTGTATATCCCCGGTGGAAAGCCGGGTCAGAAAGTCAAGGTCAGGATCACCCGCGTCTCCGGTTCCATCGTGTTCACGGAACGGGTGCTTGTCTGAACCTGGCAGTCTCAGGATGGAATACCAATAAAATAGGATAAATCACCTTTTTCTCAACAATTCCGCGCTTTACGATCTCCCCTTGGAGAGAATCTCAAGGAGCTCGTCACACGACCCGGATATCCTCTGGCAGGCTTCGCGGATCGCGTCCAGCGGGGCTTTCTTTCCATTGGTGGTGACGAGAAGCTCAGGGTCCGAGAACTGGAACTTGATGAGGTATTTCGCCACGTCCACGTCAGGGTCCTTCAGGATCTCCTCTGTGAGGACATTCATGAAGGTGTGGCCCTCCCCCTGAATGAGGAGTTTTGCCTTGTCTTTCTCGAGTTCCAGGATCTTTATATTCATCCACCTATGAATGGGCGGGGGAGTCCTATATAGGTATGCGTGGGTTCCTCGCGGGCATCTGCCGGGCGAATCGCACCACGCGATCAGAAAGTAAAGGTCTCGCCGTCACATCCCAGGTGTGGGAGGCCCCACGGAAGGTGATGGCTCTGGTGCACGCAACGGAAATCCCCTGCGCCGAGCGTGCGTGCAAGGTCACATGCCTCCTTGTAATTCATGTGCTTGGGGACATGGAGGTGGGAAGGGAGAAGTGCGTCCACGAAGAGGAGGTCTGTTCCTTCAAGATGCTTCGAGGTCTCTTCGGGGAGCCGCAAGGTTGTGTCGGAGGTATACCCAATCCGCACGCCGTCGGCCTCCAGCAGAACCCCACAGGTGTACGTGGGAGGATGGTCCACGGTGAGAAACGTGCACTCCACCCCGAAGAGGGTGAACGGGCAATATGCCCTGACAGGGTGGCGATCGCGAAGGAGAAACTGGAAGATCCTCCCGCAGTAGTCCATTACAGGAAGGGGCGCGTACACGTCTGGCACATCCTGGACCCTGTAGAACTCGGCAAACCCCATGAAATGGTCGTAGTGGCCGTGGGTCCAGAGCACGGCATCGATATGCGGAGATCCTGCGGCAAGGAGCTGCTGGCGGAGGTCGGGCCCGCTGTCGATCAGGATGTGGCGGCCCTGACGCTCCACCAGCAACGATGTCCGCAGCCTCTGCAGGCCATGTTCGTGCGCATGGGTGCACTGGGTGCACGAACACCCGATCCTGGGAGTACCGATCGCATCACCCGTGCCCAGGAGGACGATTTGCATCCTATGACAACCAGTTCTGGGAACGGATGGTGTCCCTGTTCTTCACCACCGTGATGCCACGCTCGATATCGGTAATATTGATTGCATCCCGGTGATCCATCAGCGAAGAGAGGAGCGCCTCCTTGATCATGATACGGAGATCGGCCCCCGAGAACCCTTCCGTTCTTTCTGCAAGGTCCGGGATATCGAACATGTACTGCATGCCAGTGGAGACCTTCTCGAGGATTGCCCTGCGCATCTCCCTGTCCGGGAGCCCGAACTCGACCACCTCGTCAAACCTCCTCCAGGCAGCCTCATCGAGCAGCTGCGGGTGATTCGTTGCCCCGAC
Organism: Methanolinea sp.; assembly: GCA_013331225.1. Classification (GTDB taxonomy): domain Archaea; phylum Halobacteriota; class Methanomicrobia; order Methanomicrobiales; family Methanospirillaceae; genus Methanolinea_A; species Methanolinea_A sp11423u. Next base: position 3,874 of record DUGV01000141.1, on the reverse strand, counting down.
AAGGAGGACGCCATGCCGGATCAGGCTCACCTGGTCAATGTTCTTCAAAAGCGAGTTGACCGCCCGCTTCATTGCACCATGGTCATCGGCAACCCTGCTCTTTGCCACGAAGTCGAACTCGTCGATGAACAGGATACAGGGAGAGAGGGCTTTTGCCAGTTCGAAGATCCGGTCGATGTTCTTCGAGGTCTCACCGAGGTACTGGGAGGTGATCATCGAGAGGCGAACCTCGAGGAGGGGAAGGTGGAGTTTCCGGGCGAGTGCCAGGGCAAGGGAGGTCTTGCCGGTGCCCGGGGGGCCCACGAAGAGGAGCTTGCCCACCTCGTGGATGCGGTGCCTGCGGAGGATATCCCTGTGCGTTCTTGCAACCTGGATCTTCCTGATGATGTTCTCCTGCGCTCTCGTGCAGACGAGGTCGTTGAAGTCCTGCTCGACCTCCTCGGGCGCGCTCAATATTATCAGGTCCATCGCGTTCTTCAGGCGCTCGTCGTCCGCGAGTATCTTCGTGAGCCTGGACTGCAGGAACACCCGTGTGTCTTCTATGGGGGGGTTATCCTGGCGCGCCTTCTCGTAGGATACCTTCGTCGATTCAAAATGCTCAAAGAAAAAGGCCAGGGTAGGATTCTTCTCTATCTGCGGCATGCCGCCTATCTTCAGGAACCAGCGCGCCGCAGGCTCGAGCGCAGTCAGCTTTATACGCTGCCCGAACTCCTCGCAGGTGACCACCGGCGCCTGCTCGAGCTTTCTGCAGGCGTTCTCGATACCGAGGCTTCTCCTGACCATCCCCTCGCTCACGTGCAGGGGCCGCTTCACCTCCGCCGTGCCATTGACTGTAAAGAGGTTCCTGCATTCCGGGGTCAGGTCGTTTGCGTCAAGGTTCTGGTGGGAGTTGAAGAGTTCTGCGGTGAGGAGGATCTCTATGAGCTTGAGGGTCTCGTCATCAGCAGCCATTTCTGTAACTTTTACTATTTTTCCTGGGATAGTTTAAGGATATCTCATGCGGTGGTGACGAGGCACCCCTCGCTTGTGACGATGAGTGTGTGCTCGGCCTGGGAAACGAGCGACCCCGGGACATCGGAGAGGACAGGGTATGCACGTATCACCTGTGAGCGGACAAGAGTGGAGAGGGCAAGGTCGAGTTTTCCCTCATTTAACCATCTCCTTGAGAAAGGCATGCCCTGGCGTTGCCTGATCTCCTCGAGCACGCGGCGGGCGGACGGCAGCCTCACCGGCTTTACTGCCAGTTGCTGGTAGATCTCGGTGCGGTGCTTCTCGCTCACCTGGCCGATCCCGGTACTGGCAAAAGGCTCGATGGCAAAGACCATCCCCTCCTCGAGGACAGCCCCGCCGTTGAGACGGATATTGGGGATGTTCGGGGGAGTATGTATTCTGTACCTGTCCAGTCCGTGGCCGGTGAGGTTTGCGACCGGTCGAAATCCCCTTGACTCGATCTCCTCGTGGATTGCCGACCCGAGTTCTCCCACGGTGACGCCCGGCGCGACCATCGAGATCGCCGAGGCCAGTCCGCGCGCTGAGGCCTCGACGAGGAGCGGGTGGTCCCCGAGGTCGACTGTCATCGCGGTATCGGCGATGTAGCCGTCTACGTGAACACCGAGGTCGAGCTTGACAACGTCTCCCTGTGCAAACACCCTCTCGTCGCCGGCTGATGCGGTATCGTGCGCGGCGTCCTCGTTGAGAGAGACATTCAGGGGGAATGCAAGGCCGGCACCGGCGTCCCGCACCATCTCCTCGATCGTATCCACTACGGCAAGGTATGACGCCCCCACCTTGATCTCGCCTGCACCTTTCCTGCGTATTTCCGAGGCTATCTTTCCTGCCTCGATGTACTTGTCCATCACTTCGTCTTTCATTAGGTCCCCCCTCACACTGCCAGGTCTCTTGGGTACCGGGTTAGGGTCGCAAACCCGCCTGGGCCGATGACTCCAATGTTCTCAAGTCGTACGCCGCCGATCCCGGGCATGTAGAGGCCGGGCTCGTTGGTGACCACGTTCCCCGGCAGCAGAACCTCTCCGGAGGGCCCGAGACTCGGTGCTTCGTGGACCTCGAGGCCCACGCCATGCCCGAGGTTGTGCACGAATCCCGAGCTGCCGGTCCCGTATCCAGTCTCTTCGAAGAAGCCGACCACCGCGCGGTAGACCTCTTCACCGGTGACGCCGGGGCGAATCGTTTCTGCGGCGAGGTCCTGGGCGTCCCTGACCGCCTGGAACATCTCAAGGACATCGGGGGATGGCTCTCCACTGCAGACTGTACGGCTCATATCGCTGTAGTAGCCGGTCTGCTCGTCTCTTGGGAAGATGTCGATCACGATCGGTTCGTCTGCTTTCAGCGCCCCCTCTCCCCTGAGATGGGGAAGTGCGCTCTCCTCGCCGCAGGAGACGATGGTATCGGTAGGGATGCACCCTCTCTTTTGGAGAACCTGGTGCATAGCCGCCCGGACCATCCCTGACGTGAGGGGGACCGCTCCCATGTAGAGAAGCCCCCCCTTCACCCTGGCCTTCCTGATCACCTGGATCCCGCGGTCCATTGCCTCCTCGGTGGCAGCCTGCACCGCACTGATCCTCCCTATCACCCACGGGCTTTTTGCTGCCCTCATCCTGGCGAGTGCCTCCCTGTCCACCTCGACAGCCACAAGTTCCGAGAGTTCTCTTCCAAGGGCATACGGGAATTGGGGGGGGATCAGCACCTTGCCCTGCACGAGGCCAGCGATCATCCGGGCAAGCGCCCGCCATCGGTCTTGCTCCCCTTTCAGTATCTCGAACAGCCCGGCCTGGGCCCGGGAAATCACAGCAGCAGTTGCCTCTCTCTCGGCCCGTTCGTATTCCATCTGTGACACCACGACAGTCCCCTTCTCCCCGGGTTTGCGGATATAGACAATTGGATCTGTAGTGGAAAACCGGGTGAGATAGCGCATGTCGGCGTCCTGAGATGAGCCATAGGCCACGTAGGCCGTCGACCCGCTCCGCAGGATCGCCTCTTCGAGCGCATCCATATGCCATCCTTATTGGAGGCGATCCCACAAGTACTTTTATCATCGCGCAGATATTCCTGTAATGGACGAGGCCACAAAAGAGCAGCTAAAATGGAAATTTTACCGCCTGGCGATCATCCTCAATGCGATCGTGCTGCTGGTCGCCCTGGGAGTCATCGCAATCCTGAAACTCCCGGAACCGGTGGCGCTTCCCGGAGGGATTGCCCTCATTCTCCTGGCAGTGGGGCTCGCAATCTATTTTAGGAAACAGTACGTCTCCACCAAAAAGTGGCTCGATGAGCAGGCCTCGAAGGACCGGGCCGGGGGGCATGGTCAATGATTGAGAAGGTGAAAGGAGAGATCGAACTGATGCAGCGGCATATCCAGGTGCTGCGGACAGTGGTGGCCCACCAGCCCATCGGCATCATGAAACTCTCGGAGTTAATGGACCTCCCTTTTCACAGGATCCGCTACTCCCTCCGCGTGCTTGAGCAGATGGGGTACATCCGGGCATCTCAATCCGGTGCGGTTGCAACACCCCAGAGCGTGGAGCTCCTCGCGGGCCTTGACCAGGAGCTTGGCGAGATGATCCGTCTCCTCGAGAGCATGAGACACCAGGGCGGCTGATCTCCGAAAAGTCCGGCGGATCCCTATTGTCCATCCCTGCATGAATCTCCGCTACATTTAACACCGAAAGCGGCAACCTATATTGGCACATCGGATTGCCGCCATAACTCAGTTGGTAGAGTGGCTGGCTGTTAACCAGCATGTCACAGGTTCGAGTCCTGTTGGCGGCGTTTTTTCTTCCATGGGCCCGTAGCTTAGTCCGGTCAGAGCGCCCGGCTCATAACCGGGCGGTCATGCGTTCGAATCGCATCGGGCCCA
>DUGV01000225.1 GCA_013331225.1 Methanolinea sp. | reverse complement strand
CCCACCACCGCGACTATCATGTACGGCTCCTGCGAGACCCCCAGGGACAGGATCGCCCACCTCTCCATCCTGCGTGATATCCAGGACGGGACCGGGGGATTTTCGGAACTCGTCCCGCTCTCCTATCTCCACCAGAACACCCGGCTCTACGTCGAGGGGAAAGCTCCTCCAGGTGCGACGGGAAGGGAGGATCTCCTCCTCATTGCAGTCTCCCGCCTCTTCCTTGACAACTTCAAAAACATCCAGGTCTCCTGGGGGAAGCTTGGGGTGAAACTTGGTCAGGTGGCACTCCTTGCGGGTGCAAACGATCTTGCCGGGACCATGTTCTCGGACGATGTTTCAGGCGATGCGGGAGCCTCCGGTTCCGACTTCCTGGATCCCCGCGAGATGGAGCGGATGGTTGCGGATATCGGGCGGGTGTTGCGTCGCAGGCTCACAGACTATCGCCTGGCGGACGATCAGTCACCGACCCAGGAATAGAAGATCCCCCGCTCCTCTCTCTTCGTCATCAAACGAGGATCCCTGGAGAGTGCTCTCAGGAGTTTTCCTACCTCCTGGAGATGCAGCCCCGTCGTCAGGGCAATATCTTCTACAGTGCAGGGGCGGCGACTGATCATCTCCACAATCATCGATGCAGGGTCTGCGGAAATTTGCTCCTGGGAACGTTGATAGGGCACAGGCTCGATGGACTCCGCACCGGGAAGGCCGAGATGATATGCCGCATCGGCCAGCTGCTCGCGGCTCGCCGGGCGCACCCATGCTTCCGTTCCGGGGCGGTCGAGAGTGTTCAGCTGGACCCTGTCCGGATGGATCCTCCTGATCTCATCTCCAAGGGCACTGAGGTGATCCCGGTCCATGTTGATGCCCGGGATGAGGAAGACCTCAAGCCAGATCTCTCCTGGGTAAATCTTCCGGAAGTCCCGGAGTCCTTCTACGATCTTTTTGATGGTGAGGCCAGGTGCTGGCCGGTGAATCTTCTGGAATATCTCCTCGTCGACGGTGCAGAGGGTGGGGAGCACCACGTCCGCGGGAAGGATCTCGTGCTGCACATCGCTGTCCCAGAGGAGGCTTCCATTGGTGAGGACTGCCAGGGGATAGGCAGGAAACCTGGATTTTACAAACCTGACCACCCTTCCGAGGGAGAGAGACAATGTGGGTTCACCTGACCCCGAGAGGGTGATGAAATCAAGGGACGGCTCTCCAGAAAAAAAACGCACAAGCTCCTCCTCCACTTCGGATGGAGGGAAAAAGTCCTGCCGTGTGACGGTCCTCATGGTGGTGGACCCCACCTCGCAGTATACGCAATCAAAGGAACAGACCTTGTAGGGAACGAGGTCCACCCCAAGAGACCGTTCCAGGCGGCGGGACGAGACCGGCCCGAAGAGATGGGTAAATCCCATTGGTATACTACTTAACGCTCCGGATTTCTTTAAGTGTTGGATAGTACATGCTGATGGAAAAGACGATTATTTGATAAAATCACAATGTTCATAGTTTTTCCACCAAGATAATTCCCTGTCGATGAAAGAAATTTGCACAGTGCAGTATCAGATAATCGGGGTCATTCACTCCCCGTTCACCGATCAGAAGCGCACCCCAATCCAGAGCGCCTTCTCGAGTGCAAGGGGGACGGTGGAAGTCTTCCCTCAATATTCCGAGGGCCTCGAAGGTCTCGCGGAGTTCTCCCACCTGTTTCTCGTCTACCATTTCCACCAGGCCAAACCTGGCCCGTTGACTGAGACTCCGTTCCTTGATGGAGAGAGGCCGAGGGGGATCTTCTCAATCAGGCATTACAACCGGCCCAATCCAATCGGGCTGTCGATCGTTGAAATCGAGAAGTTAGAAGGAAACATTCTCTTCGTAAAAGGTATCGACGTCCTTGACGGGACCCCTCTCCTCGATCTCAAGCCCTACGTGGCACGGTTCGACCACCGTGACGGGGTCCGGGATGGTTGGATCGATGCACAGCAAAAAAGGGAGATCAAAGACGAGAGTGCGACCCCGGAGAACCTGCTGGGGACAGAGTAGCCAATTGAGGGGTACAATCCCCAATTATATATGCTCATATGAGTAAAAATATATCATCATGATGGTATGTGTCACCTCAAAAGGCCCGGGGCCTGATGACCTCGCGGAAGAAAGGTTTGGAAGATCGCCATATTTCCTCTTCAGGGATAGTGAAGGGGGAGAGTGGAGCTCTGTCCCGAACAAGTTCGCTGATGCGGCGGGCGGAGTCGGACCGAGAGCCGCCCAGGTGCTGATCGACAAGGGTGCCCGTGTACTGATCACCGGGAACATCGGGGGAAATGCCCACGCGGTGGTTCAGGCGGCAGGTATAGAGATTTATTTGTACAGGGAGAACGGAACTGCCGGAGACGCGTTCCAGAAGTTTTGCGCCGGCCAGCTCAAGAAATTCTCATAAGGATATCATGAGACTGGTGGTGGCCAGCGGAAAGGGGGGTACAGGCAAGACCCTCGTCGCGACAAACCTGGCAGCGGTTCTGTCCTCTGAAAGGGAGGTGGTCCTCGCAGACTGCGACGTGGAGGAGCCGAACGCACACCTTTTCTTTCCGTCGGAGGAGAAGACCCTCCCTGTCCAGACGGATGTCCCACTGTTCGATCGTTCACGGTGCACCCAGTGTGGAAAATGTGCAGATTTCTGTCAGTACGGAGCGATCGTGGTCCTCAAGGACCGGTTCATGTTCTTCCCAGAAATGTGCCATGGATGCGGGGGATGCGAAGTGGTCTGCCCCGAAGGGGCCATTACCATGGGGAAGAGAAGCATCGGTCATGTGGCATTCTCCACGCCTCGCAATGGTCTCGTCCTCATCACGGGCGTCCTGAACGAGCGTGAGATCATGAGTCCCCATGTCATCAGGGAGACTCTTGGCTATGCGTCCGGCCATCCCCTGGTCATCTGCGATGCCCCACCCGGGATGGCATGCCCGGTGGTCGAGACGCTCGAAGGTGCGGATACCTGCATTTTCGTAACCGAACCCACGCCGTTCGGCCGCCATGACCTCTCCCTTGCTGCGGGCGTCGCTTCGGTACTGGGTGTTCCCTCGGGAGTGGTGATCAACCGGAGCCAGGGCGACGATGGGATCATTCTCGACCTCTGCAGGGAACGGAACCTCCCCGTCCTCATGACCATTCCATTCGACCGGGATATTGCAGAAACGGCGAACAGCGGCCAACTCGTGACCGACAGGATACCCGGGATGAGAGAGCAGTTCAGAGACCTCTTTGACAGGGCCTGCGATCTCAGGAGGGGGGAGTGATGCTGCAGGTGGCAGTGCTCTCAGGGAAAGGAGGCACGGGGAAGACGGTGGTGACTGCCGCACTGGCAGATATCCTCCCCGGCAGGAAAGGTTTTGCGGACTGCGACGTGGAGGCCGCAAACCTCGCGCTTCTCCTCTCGCCAAGGGAGAAGAGGAGGATCCCGTTCTATGGCATGAAGAAGGCCGAGATAAGGGAAGAGGCGTGCGTGTCCTGCGGCCTCTGCAAGGCAGCATGCCGTTTCCATGCGATTAACCAGGACAACGGAGGTGCATACAGGGTAGACCCCATCCGGTGCGAGGGGTGTGCCGTGTGCAGGGACATATGCCCCGAGAGGGCTGTCTCACTTGTCGAACACCAGGACGGAGAGATCATACTGGCAGACACCGAACAGGGTCCCCTTGTCTATGCGGAGCTGCACCCGGGTTCCGGGAATTCCGGGCTCCTGGTCCACGAGGTGAAGAAGGCGGCACAAAAAGAGTCCGAAGGCCGCGACCTCCTGCTCATAGACGGCCCCCCGGGGATAGGCTGCCCCGTGATCTCGACATTGAGCGGGATCAACGCGGCGGTGCTCGTCACCGAACCCGGGATCGCTGCCCTGCACGACCTGCGCAGGCTTGTCACAGTCTCGTCAGGCTTCTCGCTCTCCCACTGGGTGGTGATCAACAGGGCAGACCTCCATCCTGGGTATACAAAGGAGATCGAACAGTTCTGTGCAGAGAAGGGCATCCCCGTCATCGGGAAGATCCCGTTTGATCCCGCAGTAATAGAGGCGGTGAGGATAGGGGTGCCCGTCACGAGGCGGAAAGGTGCTGCTTCCACTGAATTGAGGATAATCGGGACGAGGCTTGCAGAAGGGCTTTCGTATGTGCCCGGATAACCAGGGCGAAAATCCCCACAGGGGACGGCCAAGGATCCGCAGGAAATTCGGGAAGAGGATTGCAGGGAGATGTTTCGAGCCCTGCAACTTCATGGGCGGGACTGTCGAGGAGGTGATCCTCCGCCAGGACGAACTCGAGATTCTCCGGTTGATCGACATTGAGGGGCTCTCGCAGGAGGAGGCTGCAGGTGTCATGGGAATCTCCCGGAGAACGCTCTGGCGGGATCTCCAGGAGACAAGGAGGAAATGCGCCGAGGCATTGATCTTCGGGAAGAAGATTACCCTGGACAGGTGTGCTGGGAATGCCAGGGGATGGTGCCGCAGGGAAATGAATGGAGAGACAAGGGAGGATCCCCCGGATACAAGAGATGAAATGTGATCAGGAGAGGAGATCGAGCGCCTCTTTTCCTGTCATACCCACCGCGATACCCTCTTTTTGTGCACCTGTGTTGGCATCCTTCACCACGCCTTCAAGGAGGTCGGCAACGTTCGAGATGGAAGTTCCCCTCGCTGGTTTTACCCGTGCGGCGGGATAGTTGAACTTCTCCAGTGCGGCAACATCGATTGCACCACAGCCCACGAGCCCTTTTGATGCCACAACCCCGACCAGGTTGACGGGGCCGAGTGGGATCACAAACCCTCTCCCTTCAGAGTTCAGGAGCGTAACTTTCACTTCCTGCATACAATGGGATCTCTCGTGCAATGATGATGAATGCCGTGGTGTGGGGTTTTATATTGATGACGCCACCACTCTGTCAGAGGACCCATGTCAACAGGTAGCACGGTAGCGCCGGCATTCCTCACAGGCAGAACCCTCCACGTGCTGCTCGGCGACATCCGGGGGGGGCACAGGCTCACCCCGGATGAGGCGGCAGCCCTCCTCAAGGTGAGGGGAAGGGACGTCTGGCGGGTTGCGAATGCCGCGGATGAACAGAGGGAACGCGTGGTGGGGGATGCAGTCACCTACGTCCGCAACCAGAACATAAACGTCACCAATATCTGTATCAACTCCTGCGGATTCTGCGGGTTCTCCAGAAAACCCAAAGACAAGGATGCGTATCATTTCCCGGCAGAGGTGGTGAGGGAGAAGGCGGCGCTCGCCCGATCGCGGGGGGTGACAGAGATCTGCACGGTGTCAGGTCTTCACCCTGACTTCGATGCGGGATCGTACCTGGAGATCATCTCCTGCATACGTGAGGGCGCGCCTGGAGTCCATATCCATGCAAGCAACCCTATGGAAGTCGCATATGGAGCGGGAAAGAGTGGCATTCCGACGATCGAAATGCTTGGACTGATGAAGGAGGCGGGGCTCGGCTCACTGTGCGGAACTGCGGCGGAGATCCTGGTTGACGGAGTCAGGGAGGTAATCTGCCCGGGGAAAGTGTCAACCAAAGACTGGGTGCGGATCATCAGGGAGGCCCATTCACTCGGTATCCGTTCGACTGCGACCATCATGTACGGGCACTGCGAGACAGTGGAGGACCAGGCCAGGCACCTTGCGCTCATCAGGGATATCCAGGACGAGACGGGAGGGTTCACGGAGTTCGTCCCGCTCAGTTTCATTCACCGGGAGACCCCGCTTTTCCGGAAGGGGCTGGCCCGTGCGGGCGCGACGGGAAGGGAAGACCTGCTGATGACTGCCGTCTCGCGTCTCTTCCTTGACAATATTCCCCATATACAGGTCTCGTGGGTCAAACTCGGTCTCAAGATGGCCCAGATCTGTCTCCTCGCAGGGGGAGACGACCTTGGGGGGACGATGTTCGAGGAGAGTATCTCCAAGGGCGCCGGGGCCGTGGACACCGACTACCTGGACCCGGAAGAGATGCGCCGCATGGCCGGGGACATCGGCCGGACGCTCAAGCAGAGGACAACCCTCTACACCGACCCCGGGCACACCTGAAATCCAGGATTTTTACCATCCTATGCGCAGAGCGCCGCCATCCCTGGCGGCTCTCGCGGTTTCCTCATCCCTGCATGGGGCAGGATATGCAACCAAATCCCGCCTTGCTCTTCGGGCTGGGCCCGCACCTCTCCTTGCGCCGATAAAAAAAGGATTAATCGTGAGGCTTCAGGAGTTGCACGATCTTATCGCCGATCTCCTGGGCCCGCTTCAGGCCTTTCTGGTCTTTGGTTATCTCTCCTTCCAGGTAGCCCTTTCCACGTACCCATCCAAGGTAGGAGAACTCATGGGAGTTGAGGAACCCTTCAAGGGTCTCGATGGTCCTCGCACCACCCTTGTTTGCGCA
>DUGV01000075.1 GCA_013331225.1 Methanolinea sp. | reverse complement strand
CCCCCACCTTCCACGTACGCCTCCTCCATCTCGTTGATCTCGTGGTAGGCACGTTTCCACTCACTCTTTGTGCAGAACCCCTCTATCCTCTCCACCAGTACCCTTCCGTACCAACTCCGGTCGAAGATGGTGATATGACCTGCTGCGGGGAACCTCCGGTAGAACCTCCAGAGGTAATGGTGCTCGAGCTCGGTCTGGTCCGGGCGGGCGATGGGAACCACATCATAGCCGCGGGGGTTCATCGCGCGTACCAGCCGCATGATGTTTCCCCCCTTCCCCGCGGCGTCCCACCCTTCATATACGATGATAAGGGGAATCCTGCGCTTGAAGAGCAGGTACTGGATATCATGGACCTGTTCCTGGCACTCCTGGAGGATAATTTCATATTCTGCTCTGGTATACTGCCTTGGTGCTTCTGCGCTCCGTTTTATTTTGTTCCTGGGGGGTTTTGCCAGCGCAGGTCCACATTTTTCCTGCCGTTTCTTCTCCAGGATCTTTTGTTTTTCTTCAAGGGTTCTGATCACTGTTGAATATACCTTAAACCGCGTGTAATTGCCATCCGTTGCACCTATCACAGTCCATGGTGAGTGGCGGGTATCGGTGCCAGAAAGGTAGTCCTCGATAATCGGGAGATAGTCATCATAGTGCGCATGAAAGTCCCAGTCGCCCTGGGTGATCATCCAAGAGGTGAGTGCATCCTTCTCCCTCTCGTTCAGCCGCTTTCTCTGCTCTTCCTTGCTGATATGGAGGAAGAACTTGATGATGACAACACCATCGTCGGTAAGCTGCCGCTCAAAGGTGTTGATATCAAAGATGGCGCGTTTTATTCGGGATTTCCAGTCAATACCCGATACCTGCTCGGCAAGCGACCTGGAATACCAGCTCCGGGCGAAAATGGCCATCCTTCCCCTTGCAGGAGTTCTCGTCCAGAACCTCCACAGGAGGGGGCGTGCACGCTCTTCATCTTTTGGTGACCCGATGGAATGGAGCACGAATCCACGGGGATCGAGGTACTGGATCAGCTCACTGATCACCGTGGTGATGCCCGACGCATTCCAGCCCTCGACAACGATCACGATGGGAATCCTGAGATCCCAGTGTGCCCGCTGGAGGACACCGAGTCTCTGGTACAGGGGGGCGATCTTCTTTGCGTAGGTCTGATCATCGATTTGCTTCCCAAGGTCGATCTTCTCGAGCATGCCGCCTCCCGCTGAATAAAAGGGACTGTCGCAGAAGGAAGCATTAAGATTGGGATTTGCACCCGGGAGGGGAGGACCGGGGATCACTCGCCGCACTGCTGCACGGCATGGAATATTTCGGTTGATTCAGGCTGCCTGGCAGGGCTTTTCCACGAATGACTCATCATTTCCTCAACCAGGCATCGCAGGCGGTCAGTTTCGCTGCGGCATCCCACATGCGCTCCTGGACAGACCTGCTCCGTGAGAGGTCAGATGGCGGCGTCGGTTGAACGCTCTCTTCAAAGTACTCTCCCGTAATCCCCTTGACATCAGGAGATATCGCAAGGTACACCGCGAGTCTGGCCCCTTCAGTGGGTGCTTTCCCGCGTATCCCCGGGAATCCTGCACGAAGCATCTTGGTGGCAACAACCCCTGGATGAAGGCAGTTTGCCGAAATACCGCTGCTTGCGATCCTCCGGGCCATTCCGAAGGTGAGGGTCACGTGTGCGAGCGCAGAGAGGGCATATGCCTCGAAGGCGTCGTATCGCTTCTCTCCCTGGAGGTTCTCCCAGTCGACCTGCCTGATCTCCCGGTGTGCGATGGATGCGACGTTCACCACCCGCGGGAGATGGCCTTTCCGGAGCAGGGGAAGAAGTTCATGCGTGAGGAGGAACGGAGCGAGAGAGTTCACGGCAAACGTGGTCTCGATGCCGTCCGGAGTCAGGCTCCTCTGTTTCTCGTAGGTCCCGGCGTTGTTCACCAGAACGTCCAGGCAGGTATACCGCGACGAGACCTCGGCTGCCATTCTCCTCACCTGCTCAAGTGAAGTAAAATCCGCGGTGACGAGGTCGAGGTTCCGGTTCCAGAACTGACTTTTCAGTTCCCTGATCACCTGCCTCCCCTTCCCGGGGTCCCTCCCGTGGACGATCACTTCGGCATCGCGTGCCGCCAGCTCACGGGCAGCAGCCTTCCCTATCCCATCCGTGGAACCGGTTACGAGGATGACCTGACCTGCCATGGGGTGGTGTTTCGCGAAGGATGGCGATGAACGTTGTGCCCTTACCGGGGTGGCTTCTTCACGCATGCAAAATCCACATATCCCCGTGGAGGATCGGTCGAGAGCAGCCTGACTGTGACCTTGTTGCCCACCCGGAGCCCGCGTTCCCCTTCCACCACTCTTCCCTCCGCGGGGGGATCGAGAAGACGCACGTACGTCCCTTTTTCTGCGGCACCTGTCACAATCGCATCGAATGTCTCACCAATACGTCTCTCGAGGAGTAACGCAGCTGCAACCTTCCTCATGAATCGCTCTGCCTTCTGGGAGGCCTTCTCGCGGTCCGAGAGCCACTCTGCGAGCCGGCCAAGTTCGTGGCCCGAGTAGGGCACGGCCTCGCCGTCAAGCACCGCTTTCAGGAGGCGCTGGTTTATGATATCCACGTAGCGGCGGTTCGGGGCGGTGGAGTGCGTGTAATCCACCACTGCCAGCGCAAAGTGTCCGATCGGTGTATCGCCGGGAACAAAGGGGACATATTCACCCGGCCCCATCAGCTTCACGATCGTCAGGGAGAGGTCGGGGAACCGCACGGGATCTGCCGCCCTCTGCCTGTCGAGGAACTTTGCGAGCGCTTTTGAGTCCGGCTGTTTTGGCAATTTGTACCGGTATGCTGCAGCAGTCTCCATGATCCCGTCCCAGTGTTTTGGGACTCTGACCACCCGCTGGATCATGGGGACCTTCGCACCCCCGAGGACGTGCACCATCGTGCCGTTTGCAGCCACCATGAACTCCTCGATTATCTGGCGGGCGGCATTCTGCTCCTGGATCACGAGGGAATGCACCGTTTCGCCTTTCATGACCGGCTCAGCCTCCAGGGTCTCCAGGTCAAGGGCACCCTTTTGCATGCGGCGGCTCCTCAACCGGCGGGTCACCTCCGCCTGAAGCCGGATCTGCTCTTCGAGGCCCGGGACACTGCTGACAGAGACAGGAACAGGGGCGGCACCCTCGAGCCAGTCGCCGACCTCCTCATACACGAGCTTTGCCTTGTTGTTGACCAGCGCGCGGTAGATTCCACCGTTCCGGACGCTCCCGCCCGTAAGGACCGTATACTCCACTACCATCGCGCACCGGTCCTCTCCGGGAAGAAGAGACGAGATCCCCTTCGAGAGCCGGTCGGGAAGCATCGGGAACGTCTCAACTCCCAGGTATACGGACGTGCCGTTGTGGGCAGCGTGCCGATCGGTATGCGAGCCCTTTGTGACAAAGTGGTCCACGTCCGCGATGGCGACCCGGACCAGGATCTCTCCCCTACTGCCAGCTTCGCAGTACTCCAGCTGGTCGAGGTCTTCCGAATCGTAATTGTCTATAGAAGACCAGAGGAGGGATCTCATGTCCCTGATATCGTGCCGCCCAGGTGCGGAGAGGTCAGGTAACATGGCATTGACCTCTTTTATCACTGTTTTGGGGAATTCCGGTTCGAATCCATACTTTTCCATCGCCTCGCGGGCGATGGCCTTCAGGTCAATGCGGCGCCGGTCTTTCATGCAGGATTGAGAGTGGTTTGTTTCAATGCTTAAATAGTGTGGGAAAGAGTCTCATTTGCAGGTGCTGGATTAATTCCTGGTGCCAGCTTTACATCAACCTGGCGAATATCTCGTTTCGCATATTAACGTAGAGCGTTCCCACAAACACCCCAAATATGTTTACTTGTGTATTTAAATGGAATTCACTGTGGCGAGTGAAGAATCCGGGTATGTTTACTTGAATCGTGAGAGAGATTATTGATGAAGTCTCTCCCAACCGAGTAAAAAACCTTCAGGCCACCTAGGAAAGATACCTCTCTTTTTTTAATGAAACATTCTCCCCCCTCTACCACAAAGGCTGAGGTATATTCCGAGGGGACCGCAAAGTCATGAACCTGCCATAATATCCCATTGTGTGAAATACTGCATTGATTAATGAGATTAATACTGTTGCCTAAACCCCCGATTCCTTCTCCAGTGGCTTTCAGGAGTGCTTCCTTTCTCGTCCATATTTTCAGGAAGAATTCAGCCCTCTTGAGGCCATGAACACGGCTGATCGCAGCAGCTTCTGCATATGAAAAAAAACGTTTGGCAAGTTCCAAATCTGGGATATCATCACGAATCTTTTCAACGTCGATCCCAACTCTCCGGCCGCGTGATACGACTATTGCAACTGCGTCTCCGGAATGGGAGATATTGAACTGCACACCATCAAGGGATTCACCTCTAATGTGGGGTTTACCTTTCGTTGAATACTCAAAAATAATATCACCTGGGTTATGATCCAGATATAAAGAGAGTACTTCACGGAGTAAACACCGTGCGTGTATGTATTGGAGGGAGGCATTTGTTGAATGATACCTTCTTGCCCTTTCCCGCTCATCGGGACTAAGAATCGTTACCGGATACTCACACCGATAGTTTCTCAAATCGACAAAATACAAGTGTATCTCTCCGGGTTGAAGATCACTTCCATTTCTATTCATGGCTTTTTGCATGTAATATCGCTTGTTCAATCTCCTTCCTTATGATGGGAGTGATTCGGAGTATGTTTTCTTCTTCGAGAACGATCGAAAGATGGTCCCCTTTGATAAAATGGACATCAATGGATCCCGTCGAAATATTGCCCCAGGCCAAATCGTGCCGGTACCTGCCTTCCCTCCTTGAAGATCTGATCATGTTTGTTGATATGAACAGCACTATCTTTCCGGTGTATTCCCCTGGAGAGTACGCCTCGATGGCGTCAAAAATGGTTCTGGCAACGGTCCCCTGCGGCTCAGGATAGCGCATTACCCAATCCGGATACAGAGCTGGTGCAGTCGTATTTCCTTTGATGAATCCTGGGGTGTCTGAATTGACAGTTGCAGGCCCCACGCGTCCTGGTGCATTTTCCATGGACTGTGATTTGATCATCCCGGACAACTGCACCGGGAAGGCAATAATCTTTTTACCAATAAAGCCCGGGAGATTTTTCAGATATTGTTGTTTTTTTCTACGGCTTTCAGTGACAAACATATTCAAATGTTTCAGTGCACCGCCCACGTTATCTGAGATGAACATGAATAATAACCAGAATGAACTCTTCATCTCTTGTTTTGGTGCCGAATAATCTATTATTCCAAAAAATCCTGGTTTCTCTCCATCAGCCTCAA
>DUGV01000140.1 GCA_013331225.1 Methanolinea sp. | reverse complement strand
ACAACCTCTACAAGAACACCCAGCTCGAGTCGAGTTTCTGGGCAATCAACTACGCAATTGTCGAGAACCAGCCCAGGCTCCTGAATCTCCCTGAATTGCTCGATCATTTTGTCAGGCACCGGATTGAGATCATCACGAAGCGATCGGAATTCGACCTCAAAAAAGCCCTCGAAAAGGTCCATATTTTAAACGGCCTTCTGATCGCGCTTGCCAGGATCGATGACGTGATCGCTGCGATCAGGGCGTCCGAGACGGTTGAGGACGCACGAAATGCCCTCATCACCAGGTTCGGGCTCGACGAGCCGCAGGCAAATGCCATACTCCAGATGCAGCTCCGCCGCCTTGCCGCCCTTGAACAGAAGAAGATAATCGACGAGAAGGCAGGGCTTGAGGCAGAGATCGCCCGGCTCCAGCACATCCTGTCAAGCGAGGAGACCATCAAGGCGGAGATCCGGCGCGAGACGATGGAGGTCTCCGAGAAATTCGGGGACGCCCGGAGGACCCAGATATCGCTGAACTTCGGGGACATCTCAAACGAAGACCTGATTGAAGACAAGACGGTCCTCGTCTCCATTACTACCGCAAATTACATCAAGCGGACCNNAAACAGAGGCGCGGCGGGCACGGGATCACGGGAATGACGACCAAGGAGGACGACGTCGTCGATTCGATATTTACTGCGAGCCTCAAGGATTACCTCCTCTGTTTCACCAATACCGGGCGGGTTTACTGGCTGAAAGTCTACCAGATACCGGAGACCAGCCGTACTGCGAAGGGAAAACCCATCGTCAATCTCCTCAATCTCAAGGACGAAGTGGTAACCACGGTGATACCCATTCGTGAATTCAGGGAGAACCAGTTCCTTCTGTTTGCCACGAAACTCGGGCAGATCATCAAAATACCGCTCAAAGATTTCTCCTTCCCGAGATCTGTCGGGACGAACGCCATCAAGTTGCGCGGCTCCGATCAGCTGGTTGAGGTCATCCTCACCGACGGGAACAAGGAGATCATCCTGACAAGCCGGTTCGGCCAGAGCCTCCGGTTCCACGAGGAGACCGTGCGGACAGTGGGGAGGACAGCCCAGGGTGTCAGGGGCATGAAGATGAAGGGCGGCGATACGGTCGTTGCGGTCACGCTTGTGGAGAAGGATCACCTTCTCACGATCTCGGATGTCGGGTTCGGCAAGAGGACCGAATTTGATGAGTTCCGGGGCCATGGCAGGGGAACGATGGGGGTCAGGAACATCCAGCTGGAACGCGATGCCGTTGTCATTGCGTCATGTGCGGTGATGGATACCGACGAGATCGTAGTGATGACTGCCTCTGGGATAGTAATCCGGATTCACGTCAACGAAATACGAGTCATAGGGCGCGGGACGAAGGGAGTAAAGATTATGCGGCTCGACGAAAACGACCGCATTATTGGAATTGCAATCGTGCCGCAGGATGATGAGAGCGGGCAGAACGGAACGGAAAACGGGACCTTTACACCTGATGACGAGTAAGGCCCTCTATTTTTCTCCCCACCCCCACACATTTTCATCATATTCGACAATTCTCGCATCGGGAAATTTTTCCAGTTGAAAAACGCGAGACTCCCAATTCCCGGACGAGATACGCCTTATCCACCCCCCTTCGCCCGCAAATGGCGGCCGGCAGGCTCACACTGCACCCGCTCCATCACATTCATCCATTCCCGCTCCCTCCTCTCCTCGATGTACCAAACTACCCTTCACCTCTCCACGTGTGGAGAGGGAGACATCGTGGATATCACGCCCCGGATACGGGAGGAGGTAAAAACCAGCCGAGTTGCGGAAGGGCTGGTCAACGTCTTTGTCACCGGCTCAACGGCGGCCGTCACGACAATCGAGTATGAGCAGGGAGTGCTTTCTGACCTGCAGAGGGCCCTCTCGGTGGTGGCCCCTGACAACATCCCCTATGCCCACGACAGCCGCTGGGGAGACGGGAACGGCAGGTCGCATGTCAGGGCAGCGATCGTCGGGCCCTCGCTCACCATCCCTGTTGCCGGAGGCGAGCCGTTGCTTGGGACCTGGCAGCAGGTGGTGCTGCTGGAACTCGACGTGCGGAAAGAGCGCGCAAGAACGGTGGTGATCACGGTGATACCGTGACACGTAAAAGAGAATATTCTCACAGAGCCGGGTTTCTGATAAAAAAGGGTTGTAAAGTGTTAATCCAGGGGAATCGTCTCCAGCTGGGAGACCAGTTCCCATATCCGGGTCCGGGCATGGACCGGCATGTTTGGGTCGTTGCTGATCTCGTCGATCTTGGAGATTGCTTCTGCGGCACGGAGCCCGGAGTTTTTTGAATTGTTCATCAGCAGCTGCCGGGTCTCGTCCGCGACTCTTCGGATATTCCTGGGTATGGTGCTGTCGTCCATGATGTGCTGGAGCATCTGGATACAGCTCTCGATGGTCTTATCAGGGTTGGTCATTTGCACTCCCCTCCGGTGTTCTCCTCGAAAAACTCCTCAATAACGAGTCATTTTCGGTCCACTATTTATATCGGGAGCAGGTCTTATAAACCATCCGACATGGTCGCCCGGCCGCAGTGCCCCTTCGCAAAGTCGATATGGGTGGCCCGCACACCTGCCTACCACAGAGCGAATGGTGGATCTGATGAAGCGCGAAGACGAGATCATGGCCGAGCATCTCCTGAGAGGGGGAAAGATGCTCTCGGCGTCCTGTCCGGTGTGCGGGTGCCCGCTCTTCGAGGTGAAGGGAAAGACCCTTTGCGTGGTCTGTGCCGAAGGGAAGGCGGAAAAGGAAGAGGAGAACCAGGCTGTCATTCCAGGGCAGGCAACGGCCGCACAGGCTCCCCCACCTGCCGCGTCATCACCCCGCCCCATTGCATCCTCCCGGCTTGCAGACGCGCTCGAGGAGACCCTCGTCGCACTCTGCGCAAGGATTCGCGAGGAGAAGGACCCCAGGTGCGTGGCGGCACTGATGGAGGCCGTTGTCACCGGGATCGAGGGACTTGGCGCCCTGCGTCCCCGGTAACCTTACCGGTACGGCCTGCGTGCAAGTTCGTGTATCTTTTTTGACCGCTGCTCCCCGATGCCCCTGATCGTGAGCAGCTCCTCTTCCGTTGCATTCACCACTCCCCTGACAGTTCCGAAGTGGTCCAGGAGAAGCCGTGCGTTCTTTAACCCGATGTCCGGAAAGGAGGCGATCACAAGTTCCTGCTGCTCCCTCAAGGAATGCCCGTGACGCTTCATGGGGAGGGTCCGCTCCCGCTCGCCGCCCTCCTCCCTCCGTGCGAGCACGAGGATCATCTGTGCCGTGTCCTCCTCGTCCTTCGTGAAGAGGATGCTGATCCCAAGGTCGACCGCGATGGCGGCAAGGGAGCCCCTGACGGCGTTTGGGTGGATGTCCCTTGCCGTGTAAAGGTCGCCCCCCTCGATGATCAGGACGGGCCTCGGGGCGCTCTCTGCAAGGGCCTTCAGCTGCCCGAAGAGGTCACGCTCCACCAGGGTGTCCACGAAGTCCCGTGCAGTCTTCCTCTCAATGAGGATGCGGTCCCCGATCGCATAGTCTCCTGACGGGAGCCTTCCGAGCACGAGGGATACCCCCATGTTGCTCAGGATCTCAACCACCTTCGACGAAGTCTCCCGGTCGTCAACCCGGACTTCCGGGCCCCGCCCGGCAAACTCCCCGATACTCGACTGGACGGGTGGCTGCGGTCTCTTCCCGGGGAGTCCCTGCGATGAGGGGGAGATATGCTGTATTCCCGAGAGCATTGAGCGCTCCCTGTTCTGGCTCACGTACCGGAAGACCTCGTCGGAGGTTCCCTTCGTGACAAGGACGACGATCCTCCCCTTCCCGCTTCTCCCGGTCCGCCCCTTCCTCTGGATGCTCCGGATCTCGGAGGGGACTGCCTCGTAGAAGACCACAAGGTCGGTCGAAGGCACGTCCAGGCCCTCCTCACCGACTGAGGTCGCAACAAGCACGCGGAAGTCGCCGGCCCGGAATTTCTGCAGGGCCTCTATCTGGCGCTTCTGGGAGAGGCCCTTCTCGCTGTCCTTTGTCGCCTGGCCCACGAAGCGCTGGCAGGCGATTCCTTCGGAATTCAGGTGGTCCACGATCTGCTGCACCATGTCGCGGAACGTCGCAAAGACGATGATCCGGCTCTCCGGAGAAGCTTCGAGCTGATCCTTCACCACTCTGGAGAGGATCTCCATCTTGGGGTGGAGTTCTTCATTCCATGACATGCAGCGCTCCAGAAGCCGGATGAATACCGGGTCCCTTGCGAGCCGTGCCGTCGCTTTCGGGCCGGAACCACCTGACCCCTCCGAGAAGAGCCGGGTGATGTAGCCTGCGAGCACGCGGCTGCCCTGGGACTCTGCGAGCGAGAGCGCATGCCGCAGTTTCATCAGTTCCGCGTAGATGGAGGCTGCGGCGTACCCTGACGACTCCCGCGCCTGTATCTGTTCCTGGACCTGCGCGTTGAGTGCCTGGAGGGACTTCATGGACAGCTGCTGACGGGGCGGGACGCGGAACCCGAGGTGTTTTAATTGGGTGAGTCGCGAGTCCACGAGCGCATCCAGGTCTGATGCTGCCTTCTTCAGTTCGGGCGGGAGGTCGACTTCCACGACCTCGATCTCCCGCTCGTGGATGTAGGGGGCCACGTCCCGGTCGTGCTCGGTCCTGCTCTCGACCTGTACGATCCCGAGGTTCCGGCAGACGTCCTCGACCTTCTCAACCTGGCCCCCGGGCGAGGCTGTCATTGCCAGGACAAGGGGTGAGGCTGCGGTCTCGAGGTACCGCTGCGCCAGGAAGACGTAAGCGTAATTTCCGACCGCACGGTGACACTCGTCGAAGATCATCAGGGAGACGTCCCTTGTGTCGTAACTGCCTGCAAGGACGTCGTTTTTTATCACCTGCGGCGTTGCAAAAACCATCCTGGCCTTCTTCCAGGCGGCCGCACGTTCTCCTGAAGGTGTCTCCCCTGTGAACATTGCCAGGGTATCGTCTTCCTGCGAGGGGAGCGAGAGGAACTGCCGGAAGAAGCGGAGATGCTGCTCCACCAGGGGCTTGGTCGGGGCCATCATCACCACCCTGCCGCCCTGGTTGTAGAGCCTCGAGGCCGCGACAAGAAGTGCGATGGCGGTCTTCCCGAGTCCCGTGGGCAGCACGACCATGGTGTGCCCCTCGAGCGCTTTCATCGCGATGGAGAGCTGGTAGGTGCGCGACTCCAGCCTGCCGGGCGCAATGAAGGGGTGGGTGATGGTGTTCATGCAGGGGAGAGGGATGCGAAGGTTGCGGACCCTTCCACGAGGGACCGGATGAGATCTGGGAGGGTTTCGGCCGGGACACGCACCTGCTCCATGCTGTCGCGGTCCCGGAGAGTCACTGTCCCGGTCTCGGGAGTTTCGTAATCAACAGTGATGGCAAAGGGAGTCCCGACCTCGTCCTGCCTCCGGTACCGACGCCCGATGGCTCCGGAGTCGTCGTATTCAGCCATTATCCCCCTGGCTTTGAGGCTGGTGACGATATCACGCGCGATCTCGGGGAGCCCGTCGCGGTTCATCAGGGGGAAGACCGCCGCCTGGATTGGGGCGATGCGCGGGGGAAGGCGCAATACCCGGCGTTCCTCGTCGTTTACTGTCTCCTCGGCATAGCGGTGCTCGAGCACCGCGTAGATCATTCGGTCTATGCCGTAACTTGGCTCGATCACGTGGGGTGTGATCTCCTCTCCCGGGATCTCAACCTCCTCCTCCCTGACCTGGTAGAGGTCGGGGGAGATGAAGACCTCCTCGCCATCGATGGTGAGGGTGACTCCGTCCGGGCCGGGGACCACGTCTGCCAGTGCGTCTGCAACCGCCTTTGCCTTCCCCCTGAACCTTGGGCCGAGGGCGCCCATGTTGGCGACCACGCGCACCCGGCGCTCCTTCCGCGGGGTCTCGTAAGGAATGAACACCGCAAATCGCTGCCCGCTCTGCTTCTCGTGCGCCCTTAAGTCGTAGTCGGTGCGGTCCGCGATACCCACGGTCTCAACCCAGCCAAACCGCTCCGAGAAGATCTCCGCGTCCCAGCAGTCCTCTGCATAGTGGGCGCGTTCGTCCGGGAGGTGCTGGCGGAAGCGGAGTTTCTCCGGATCAACCCCCACGGTCACGAGAAGGTGATGGGTGAGGGCAAGATAATATGCCACGTACTGGTTGGCGATCAGCCCCTCGCGAACGGCCTCATCCATGGTGGTCTCCAGGGCAGGGGTCTCTTCCTGTTGCTGGCGTATTCCAAGCAGGGGCATGCGGTACCCGGCGTACCGGGAGAAGAACGGATGGTCCTTCTCATCTGGATGGACAAATATCTCTGCCTCAGCCTGGGTGAACTCCCGGAGGCGTATCATGCCCTGCCTGGGGGAGATCTCATTCCTGTAGGACTTGCCTATCTGGATCGCCCCGAACGGGAGCGTATCGCGGTAGAAACGCAGGAGGCGCTGGAAATCGGTGAACATCCCCTGTGCGGTCTCGGGGCGGAGGTAACCCTTTCTCTGGGAACCGGGGCCAATAGAAGTCTGGAACATCAGGTTAAAAAAAAAGACCTCCACCTCGCCGAGCACCTCGCCGCAGACAGGACAGGGTAGGGTGGAGAGCACGCGGGAGAGTTCACCAGTGTCCATGGTCGAGGCCCCCGGGATCCCCTGCCCTTCCGCGATATGGTCGGCACGGAGATACTCCCTGCAGTGGGGGCACTGGCACATCTTGTCCGAGAAACCCTTCACGTGCCCCGAGGCGATGAAGATGTCCTCCTGCCCGATGGTGGGGCACTCGATCTCGTAGTACCCCTCCCGGACGACATAGAATTCCCTCCACGTGTCCTCGATTCGCCTCTTCATCATGGAGCCCAGAGGGCCGTAATCGATGAATCCCGCGACCGAACCGTAACATTCGGACGCCGGCCAGATAAAGCCCCTTCTCCTGGCCAAATCCATTATTTTATCGTATATATCGCTCATGGACACACTTCTCTCTTATATCTGGTGCTGCGGCCAGAAAAACTGTGCGGGAAGGCGCATGTCTTTCGGGGGAGATACCCTTTTCTCAGATCCCAGGGAACTGCCTCCATATGTCCGTATCTCCATGATAAAGCCTTAAAGCTGGAGAGCGGGGCAGAAGGATAGTGTTATATATATTGCTGGGTATCTTATTCGATAATTCACGAGCGAGGTTTCATGCAGGACGACAAGAGAAAGAAAGAGCTGCTCCAGTTGTTCACCAATATATCAGGGAAAACAAAGATCGTGGAACCCATGAAAAAGATCCACGGGACCCTCAGGGACCGTGATGCCGTGGAGCGCGAGATCGCGCTGGTCATGCGGGAGATCCTGGAACAGGGTTTTTTTAAGACAAAACTCAAGCCCATCCAGCTGGCAAGGCTGGTATCTGCGTATTACGCGGGGAAGAATGATACCGAGATAGCCCGCGAGCTCGGGGACGAGAAACTTTCAAAGACGGTTGCCCGTGCCAGGGTGAGGCTCAAGCTCTTTCGCGAACTGGACTTCAAGATGCCGTTTGACCAGGACCGGATGGAGGATCTCCTCATCTCCGGCAAGACAATGAAGGAGGTGAGCGAGGATCTCGGGGTCAGCCCGTCCACACTTCGGGAATACCGGCATGTGATCGAGCAGAGGGACGATGTCACGATCGATCCATTCCTCGAGCGGATAAAGGACGTGATGGAGGACAGGGACCTCTCCGAGCAGATGACCCGGAGCGCCACCAAGGACAGCCTCGGGGAGGCAATCGACATCACCGAGGCAGAGATGATCGACGTCACGTGAAGATGCCAATACCCTTTTTTTCCCGCGCCAACCCAATATCCCGTACCGGGGCATAGAGGGAGGGACCCAGATGAAACTCACATGGTTTGGACATTCGTGCGTGCTCCTGGAAGGGAGCCGGAAAGTGCTCATTGATCCGTTTATCCCTGAAGGATCCATTGATGTGGAACCGGACGTGGTAGCGGTCACCCATGGGCATGCCGATCACATGGGGGATGCGGCGTCATATGGAGTGCCGGTGGTCGCCATCAATGAAGTGGCGAAGTACCTGCGGACGAAAGGTGTTGAGGCAGAGGCCATGAACATCGGGGGCACGATCGAGGTGAAGGGCGTGCGGTTCACCATGACCCCTGCACTCCACTCCGCCTGGATCGAAGAGGCCGGTATCGGATGCAACGGCGGCTGTGCGGCAGGGTTCGTCATTCGAATGGATGGAAAAGCAATATATCATGCCGGCGATACGGGGCTCTTCTCGGACATGTCCCTGATCGGGGAACTCTACCACCCAGATGTGGCGCTCCTCCCCATCGGGGGGAGGTTCACGATGGGCCCGGAGGAGGCCATGGTCGCGGCCCGGATGATCGGCTCTCCCCTGGTGATCCCGATCCATTACAACACCTGGCCGGCGATCTCACAGGATGCGGAAGGGTTCAAGCGTACGCTCGAAAGGACAACTGACTGCAGGGTCAGGGTACTTGCACCGGGAGGATCAATTACTCTTTAAAGGAACGTTCCCGTCAAGAGTTCGGGGAGTACTCCCGAACATCCCCTGCAGATGCACGATACATTTCTCGCAGCGAACCGGATTAAAAGGGAACCCTCATCAGATATCCTTATCTTGTCCCACTGGAATTTTGATGCATGGAAGAGTGTGTGTAAGATGGAACTTGACGGAAAGACAGTGATTGGTGCAGGCGTTGTCCTGTTTGTGATCGTAGTCGGGATATGGTACATGTTCCTCAGGTGACGGAAGCGTAACAGATCCCGGTTGAAGAACAACACGGTCCCTCATTTACCTTTTTTCATCCAGTTCTCCTGTATCCCGCAGGTATGGCGATCCCCATAAGAGGCTGCGCGTAACCCCCGCATTGGAACCGGATTAACGGCATGCGATGTTGATAATTGTAATCTATAACCAACTAATAGTAAGGTATATTTAACAATATGTTAAACCTAATGGGCATATGCACGTGATAACAGGTGAATATCAAATTAGGAGGTCCATCCCAAGGATCTCATCCCTGGTTCTTGTGCTTGCGATATGCACATTCTGCAACTGCATGATTGCAGTTGCGGACGCCACGAATGGTGAGGGAACGGAGCAGGCTATCGGAATAGACATGTCCGATGCAGCCCATAGCAGCAAGGCAGAACCCAATTACGAAGTGGTCTTTCCCGCCGATCGGGTCAACATCATGACGATCACCATCACTCCGGGAGACTGGGAGAAAATGCGTGAGAATATGACCGAGATGTACGGCGAGTTTGGTGAAGGAATCTCAGGGGGAGGTCCCGGGCAGGCTGGTGAGCCGGGCGGCAATCCGGGAGAAAGACAAAAAATCGTAGGAATGTTCAGCGAGGTTGACCCGGTCTACGTTCCTGCCGATGTATCGTTCGAGGGAGTCGGCTGGCAGAATGTCGGTATCCGGTTCAAAGGGTTCAATTCGCTCCAGGGCGCATGGAGGGAAGGTTCCTACAAGATATCGCTGAAGCTCAATTTCGACAAGTTCGAGGATGAATTCCCCGAGATCAAGAACCAGCGTTTTTACGGATTCGATGAACTCAACCTGCAGGGAAATTTCAATGATGACTCTCTCTTGAGGGAGATGGTTGTCCCTTCGATATTCAGGGAGTCCGGCGTTCCCGCACCGTATACGGCATTTTATCGCCTTTATGTGGACTATGGGGATGGCCCGAAGTATTTTGGTGTATACACGATGGTCGAGGCAGTCGAGGATACATTGATAGAAACGCAGTTTGCGGACGACTCCGGGAACCTGTACAAACCTGAAGGCAACGGGGCTACCTTTGCGGCCGGGACATTCGATCGGGACAGTTTCGAGAAGAAGACCAACGAGGATGAGGCAGACTGGAGCGACGTGGAGACGCTGTACGCGGTCCTTCATTCGGACATGCGGCTTTCAAATCCGGTGAAATGGAGGGCCGAGCTCGAAGAGATCCTCGATGT
>DUGV01000195.1 GCA_013331225.1 Methanolinea sp. | reverse complement strand
CGGAGGCGAGCACGATATACTCGCCGTTTGGGTTCTCCCTGTCATCGCCGGGGGCATCGTACTGGACGGAAGCGATCGACACCGGGCTTTTTTGCAAACTCTCCGGGGTCTTTGCCGCATTCCAGAGCCCGGCGCCACCGAGTTGTGCTTCGGACTGGAGCAGGAGGTACCGCTGCTTCTTCCCAAACGATTCTTCGGTGTAGACCCTCGCATACCCCCCCTGGAGGAGCAGGGACCCAAGGTCAGATCCATCGATCCCAACGTATGCAAGGAGCCTGCCGTACCGGTCGCGTTCACCGGTCATGCAATCGGCCATAAGCGTCACGCTCTTCCCTTTCACCAGCCTCTCCGTCTCGTTGCTCGCCCGGTGCCCCCACGATGTCAGGTAGGAGGGACTGCTGATCCCCTCGTATTCATTGCCCCAGTTCCCATGCTCCTCGGTCTCCGGCGTGTCGATACCGAGCACACGCACGGTCTCCTCTCTTCCCCCGGCAATCTTCACCGCGATGGTGTCGCCGTCGATGACCCTTGTGACCCGCGCATCAACCGGTACCCCGCACATGTAGGCAGGGTGCCCTGAAGGATCCAGCGTGACATTCACCGGCACCGTGCATCCAGCGGCAACGAGGAGAGCGCCGAGTGCGATTCCGAGGAGCATGAAGTGAAAGGGGCATTTCCCGGACATAGCCATTCTGGTCGTCGTGCATCGAAATAAGTGTTGCCGGGCCTCCCGGGTTTGAATTCACGTGGCTTGGGGAAAGACCCGGGTTTTATGTGATGAGGCGACCTTGATGGAATCATGGACCAGGAAGAGGACCGTAACGCGATCTACCAGGAGGCGCTGGCGCTCCACGAGGAGCACCATGGAAAGCTGGAGATACGATCAAGGGTGCCGCTCGAGACCCGCCGCGACC
Organism: Methanolinea sp.; assembly: GCA_013331225.1. Classification (GTDB taxonomy): domain Archaea; phylum Halobacteriota; class Methanomicrobia; order Methanomicrobiales; family Methanospirillaceae; genus Methanolinea_A; species Methanolinea_A sp11423u. The sequence goes on along the minus strand of DUGV01000195.1, from coordinate 2,769 downwards.
TCTCCCGGGCCTATACTCCCGGCGTAGCAGAGGTCTGCAGGGCGATCCAGAAGGACAGGGACATGGCATACCGCTACACCCTCAAGCGGAACTCGGTGGCAATCATCACCGGCGGGACAGCGGTGCTCGGCCTCGGGAACATCGGGGGGTATGCCGCCATCCCGGTGATGGAGGGAAAGGCCATCCTCTTCAAGAAGTTTGCCGGAATTGACGCGTTTCCCATCTGTTTCGACGGTCCCCAGTCTGACTTCGTGGACCAGGTCAGAAACATCGCCCCGGTCTTCGGGGGGATCAACCTGGAGGATATCGCCGCCCCCCGTTGCTTCGAGGTGGAGGAGGGCCTGCAGGATCTCGGCATCCCTGTGATGCACGACGACCAGCACGGCACCGCTATCACGGTACTCGCGGCCCTTCTCAACGCCTGCCGGGCCACGAAGAAGCAGTTCGAGGACCTCCACATCGTAGTCTGCGGGGCCGGTGCTGCAGGCTATGCCATCACCCGGCTCCTCCGCTGCATCGGGTACAGCCCGGACGTATGCCGGAGCGTCCGCGAGATCGTAGTCTGCGATACCCAGGGGATCATACACCGCGCAAGGAAAGGACTCTACAGCAACAAGTACAAGTTCATCCTGGCAGACGAGACCAACCGCTCCGGGCGGACGGGATCGCTGTCGGATGCGATGGAGGGAGCAGACGTCTTCATCGGGGTCTCCGGGCCCGGCGTGGTCAACGAGGAGATGATCCGTCTGATGAACGATGAGCCGATCGTCTTTGCCATGGCAAACCCTGTTCCAGAGATCATGCCGGATGCCGCCCGGCGTGCCGGTGCAGCGGTGGTGGGGACGGGGCGAAGCGATTACCCCAACCAGATCAACAATGCCCTTGCATTCCCCGGCGTATTCCGCGGGGCGCTCGACGCTTTTGCCACCCGAATCAGCGACGAGATGAAAGTGGCGGCAGCACATGCCATTGCGGACTATGTGCCGCATCCCCACCGGGAGCATATCCTCCCCACGATCCTCGACAGGGATGTCACGAGGGCGATTGCGCGTGCGGTGAAGGAGGCCGCAATCCAGTCAGGGTATGCAAGGGATTTGTGAAAGGGAGGCGAAGAGGTTCCCCTTCGTCCCGGATCCGCCGTGTTTATCCGGTGTTTCCGCCATAATGTACAGGTATGCCGGTTGTCACCATCACCATGGCAAAAGGACGGTCAGTTGAACAGAAGAAGCAGATGGCAGAGGAGATTGCAGGGACGATCACCCGGGTGCTCGAGGTTCCCATCGAGCGGGTCACGATCCTGATCCACGAGCTCGAGAAGGAGAACATCGCAATTGCCGGCACGCTCCTCTCCGAGCCGAAAAAATAGGGATGTGCACCTGCCGGACCACCCCGGTTATGCATCCCTTTTTTTTTATCGGCATGGCACGAATTGCATTCAAGATTGTCCAATTCATTCGTGATTGCCGCGGTTGCGCAATTTCCCTGTTCGCCCGCTGACCCGGCCACGGTCCTGTTCAGATCCCGGCACCACTTCAAAAGAGTCGAAAAAGAGCCCTCACGTTTTCCCGTCAGCACCGGAGTGATCCTTCCGCTCCACGTCATAATACCAGTCCCGGATGATCATCCCTATCTTGTCTTCGAGTTCAGGCGATATTTCAAGGCCCGGTGCCGGCTCTCCTCCAACGTTGCAGTGCTCCCACAGTTCGAGGAGGACCGTAATCTGCTCGTCCTTTTTCTTTACGATCCGCTCGAGCTCCCGTATTCTCATGCGGAGCATCTCGACTTCATACGTGTGTCCTGCAGGGGTTTGATCATGCCGTGTGCGGCAGGCGATGCAGGCAGCGAGATTGTCGTTTACGAACTCTTCAAAGCTGGTATATCCCTGGTTCTCCATCATCCTGCAAAGAGTATCCCGGAGTTCATCCCTGAGACGAATGGTTCTGGATGTACCTGTCATTGCGGAACTCATATCATTGGAGGGGTATTCATTGTTTCGACGGGATGGAATGCCTGGAAAAGCCCGTGAAGGACTGCAGGAAAGATGGAACCGGGAACGCACGGCGGCGGCTGCCGGGGGAATCCAAATGGTATCACCCGTGACCCTCGCTCTACTTCGGGCGTGCCCGGGCTACAGGAGACCAGATCCTGTCCCCCGGTAAATTGTGTGCCACTCGATGCGCCTGGGCAGGAAAGCATTCTTCTTTTCTGTTGAACTACACTCATGCAGATCCGGATCAAGAGCAATGAACATCGGACTATCGAGAATTCTTTCAGTAATCAGGCGTATCCTTCTCTCTTTTTCCCGGAATCCGGGCCAGATATACCTAGCATCAGACCTCCACCTGAACCATGCAAAGATACTGCGCCATTGCCACCGGCCGTTCTCATCGCTCCGTCACATGAACCGGGACCTTGTGGACCGGTGGAACCTCGTGGTGGGACCACGCGACACGGTGTATCACCTGGGAGACTTCAGTATCAGGGGGAGCCCCGACCGGTGGATACGTGAACTGAACGGAAAGAAGGTCTTCATAAGGGGGAACCACGACAGGGACCTGCCGGGCGCAATGCACCACGCCACCCTCTCCTACGGGGGCTACGAGTTCTATCTCGTCCATGATCCGCGGAATGCCCCCCCTTCGTGGAAGGGGTGGGTGATCCACGGGCACACGCATAACAAGGTCCCGGAGTATCCCTTCATCAACGGCGAGAAGAGGACGATAAATGTCTCGTGCGAGTGCACGGGATACGCACCCCTCTCCATCGATC
>DUGV01000042.1 GCA_013331225.1 Methanolinea sp. | reverse complement strand
TGTCCTCAAAGAGGAGCAGATCGAGAACCAGGATACCCTGACGCTTGACAATGCCCTCCTGCTTCTCTATACTGTTGCATATCTCCAGTCCCCGGACGACGGGCAGTCTTTGGACGAACACCAGAACTTCGTCCTCCAGATCCTCGAGAGTTACCGCGAGCCACTGAACCTCAAATAACTCACGCCATTTTTCTCTCTCTCGTTCCAGCGGGATGGGATTGCAACTGCGGCTGCGGGAAAACAGTATGGTATGGAAGGATCAGAGAGAGTCCATGCTGATGCTTCCGAACTCCTGCTGGATCTCCCCGACCTCTTTTACCCCGAACGCGGTCTGGACCGCCGCGATCTCGAGCTGGGCAGCCACGTCACACATGTAGTCAAGGATATCCACCGAGAGCTCCTTGTGCTGCTTGCTCTTCCGCAGCTGTTCGAGCAGGAAAGTAAATTTTTCTGGGGGCTCCATCCGGATCTTGGCAAGGCTCACCACGCACATGTAAATGCGGGTGAGGTTCCGGTCGGTACCCGTGATGGTATCGAAGAAATTCCTCAATATCTGGGCCTGGAATACGTCGCCACCCATGCTAATACTCCGGTTGGCAATTGCCACTATATAAAACTATCTCAGAAATAACGGTTTTCTCCCCGTATTCCCCAAAAAAGCGGTCATTTCGCGGCACTCACGATGCGAATGATATCGCCGGGTTTGAGTTCGTGGGTGTCCTTCACCCTCATCTTCGTCCTTGCGTCGACAGCGTAGAGGAACGCCTTTCCGATATCGGTATGGACCTGGAATGCAAGGTCCCGGGGAGTTGACCCCTTCTTCATCAGGAACGCGTCAGGGAGAATCCGGCCGCGCGAGTCCGAGAACTTGTGCTCGTCCTCGACGGGGTAGACAACGATCATCCTGAGCAGTTCATAGACTGCCCTGTCGATGGCCTGCTGAACCCCCGTCCCCCCGTTGGCCTTCATGACTGCAGCGATTGTCTGGAGACCTGCTTTCTGGGCAGGTGAGAGGGATTCCTCTTTGATTATTGAGAACGCGGGGTCGCCGGGGTGATAGGAGATCAGGCCTCCCGACACGGCATTCCGGAGCGCGAGCTCCCCTGCCGCGGTGGCAAATGTGATCCCCGCGGAGCGGAGCGTGTCCAGCAGGGGAGCAGGAGCCATGTCAACCCGGTTCCCGACTGGGATCATGGGCTTGCTGATCGCAACAATCTCGGCACAGAACTTTACAAGGCCTTCGGGTTCTGCCCGGGCCAGGTCGATCGCAACACTCCTCTCCGCGTCCTGGACATCTTCCGGCGTGATGCCGAGGCCCGTGAAGACCTCGGAGATGCCCCTGTGGATCGAATACGCCTTTGACTGGGCCTGGCGCTGGAGCCTTGCCCAGTGCTTCTCCAGGATCCCGTATACCCACATTGTCATCTCCTTCTGGAGGAATGCGATATCTTCTCGCGGGTCGTGGCTGCCTGTCTCGACGGGATTCCCCTCGGTGTCCGTGGACCCGCTCGCGTCGAGGATGTGGATGATTGCGTCCGCCTGGCGCAGGTGGTCCAGGAACTGGTTCCCGAGGCCCTTTCCCTTGTGGGCATCCGGGACAAGGCCAGCCACGTCGATCAGGTTCACCGGCACGAACCTGATGCCATCGGCACAGTTGCCGCACTGGAGCCCGAGGCTTTTGCAAGGGCATTCGGTGCGGACGTAGGCCACTCCGAAGTTCGCGTCGATGGTGGTGAATGGGTAATTTGCAATCTCGGCGTGTGCCATCGTCGCCGCCCGGAAAAAGGTCGACTTGCCGCAGTTTGGCTTCCCGGCGAGTGCGAGCGTGATCATAGCAATTCCCTTTACCTGGTACCACCTTAACCTTAGGGTGCCTATGTCGTTTGTCGAGAGGAACTGTTATTATTTTGATGCGCCCGGCCCTGCCAACACCGTGGACTGTGCCAGGTTTGCCCTTGAAAGGGCGCGTGAACTGTCAATTGAGAGAGTTGTGGTGGCCAGCACTTCGGGAGACACGGCCCTTGCGTTTTACCGGATGCTCCGGGGCTCAGGCATCAAGCTGGTGGTCGTCACGCACGTCGTGGGGTTCTCGCGGCCGGGTGAATGGGAGTTCTCGCCCGAGGCTGCCCGGACCCTGAAGCTTGAGAAGATCCCCCTTGTGACCGGGACGCATGTCCTTTCCGGGATGGAGCGTGCGTTCTCCCGCTCCCCGAAGGTGGGCGGAGGCTCCCGGACGGAGGCCGTCGCAGAGGCGCTTCGGCGTGTGATCTCGGTCGGCCTGAAGGTCGCAGTCGAATGCACGCTGATTGCCGCCGACCAGGGGGTCATTCCTGTCGACAAGGAGGTAATCGCGGTCGGGGGAACGGCAAGCGGAGCAGATACGGTCTGCGTGGTCCGCCCGTCACACACCGCATCGTTCTTTGACCTGCAGGTTCGCGAGATCGTGGCGATGCCAAGGAACAGGTGAACGGATGGTCCTCGACTCGCTGAAGCGTGCGTGCGGACTGCTATTGAAAAATCCATTCCTCTGGCTCCCTGGCCTCGCGGCGGGTGCGCTCGGTGCGGCGGATCTCCTGCTGCAGTATTATCTGGGTGCATTCCTTGCAACACGGCTCTGGTTTATCGAGGCCCTCATCATCCCGTTCCTCCTTGCCGGCGCATACGTC
>DUGV01000183.1 GCA_013331225.1 Methanolinea sp. | reverse complement strand
AAAGTGTGAAATTGACGTCTTTTTACTATGAGGGAGCAGCCGGAACAGCACGGGACGTGGGTCCTCCCCGGATGACAGGGTGGCAGGTCTTACCTCATTCCCCATCCCTCACGGGCAGGAGAAGAAACCGCTGAATGTTTCCCTGCAGATTTTTTGGTGTGCGAAAGGAAGAACTATCCATTCCGGCATTCCATACCTCGCCGGCCTCCAATGGATTCCAAAAGAAGTGGACAGAATCCCGGGCTCCATTCATCAGGGTATGATCAGTAAGAAATGACCGATAATCCCGGGATGGAGGAAAAATGCGTATCGCGGGACACGATCGCCTCGTCATGCCGGAGGGCGATAGCGGCGATTAGTTCATCGAACGATGAGATCCTGCGGCCGCTCCGCCTGAGTTCTGCCGCTATATCTGCATAAAGGGCCGCTGATTCCGAATCAAAGGGCAGAATCGGGAAATAGGAGAGAAATGTCCGGGCGGCATCAGCAAGATCAGGTTTCATGCTGATCCGGGCACCATACAGGAACTCCGCGGCTGAAATTGCCGTTGTCCTCAAAACAGCCTCATCTTCAGCATACCGGATCGCACCAGGATCTTCCCGGATCAGGTCGATCAGAAAACAGGTATCTACGATACTCACCACTTCACCTCCCTGGGGCGGGCCTCGTCAAGCTCCTTCTTCACGCTGGTTACCGAGGCGGCCAGCTCCTCCCGGAGGTCAGGTGAAAGAGACCTGATAAACTCTGTCACTGATCTCCGGTCTTCCCGGGAGAGCCGGAGGATGACATCAGAGAAACTTTCCCCTTCCCGTTTTATCGATTTTAATGCCTGGTATGCGGATTCCTTAATGTTGATCGTCTTCGTGGCCATACTGTGTATACACAATATACTATTCAGGAATATAGAGATTGCGCATGCCCGAAGTAATGCTTCGCAGGTTCCCTGTTTTTCCGGCAGAGTCCCGGTGGAGAACGTCTATCTTTTCAATGGACCAGGGTATATCCTGGAAGAGAAGCCTATCCGGGCGGGGTCCCCTCACCTATGCCCTCATCCTCATGGAAACACCACCCCCGGTACAAAATCATATCCTTCTTGACACTCTGCGTCGAGTACTCGATCATGAGCAGGAAGAGGGGGAAGAAAATGAGCAGCTTCCCACGGGTCCCTCCGCCGGACCCTGCTGGTTTCACCGGGACAAGAACATCCGCTTCGTTGTTGGATGAGATCCTGAACGGGCTGGACCCCGGTGATATATCAGACCAGGATGAAGAGGAAAGCCTCCAGAGCAGGGTCTTCGCAGTCCTTTCCGACAGCCCCGGGCAGGAGCCTGAAATGGAGCAGGCCATGGAGCTCTGCAGGGAAGCCCTCGAAAGCACCGGTGAGGAAAAGCAGGACCTTGCCCGCAGGGCCACAGAGGTCTGCCCGGACTGCACCGGGGCCTGGCTCATCCTGGCAGAGGAATGCAGGAAGGATGACCCCGGAGCATCGCTTGGTCTGTATCACCATGGTGTCAGGGCAGCGGAACAGGCGATCTTTGAAATGCTGCTCCGGGAGAGTGCCGGATACTTCACGATGATCCCAAAGAGCCACGATTACCTTGAGGCCCGGTTCGGCCTGGCCTGCGCATATGCGGCATCTGGCAGAAAAGAGGAAGCCCTGAGCCACATGGAGGCGCTGCTCATGCTGGACCCGCGTGACGGCATCGGTGTGCGATATCCCTGCATCTCGCTTTTAATCGAACTTTCCCGTGACCAGCGGGCATGGGACCTCCTCTCAGCCTACACCGGCGATATCTTTGCCGATCATGCCTATCACAGGGCCCTCCTGACCTTCCGGAGGTCAGGGGCAGGACCGGAATCCCGGTCCGCACTCATGGAAGCGATGAAGAAAAACCGCCATGTCGTGCGGTTTCTTACCGGCGATGAGAGGGTGCCGTCACATTTCCCGGACCTGTACCGCCCCGGGGACCGGACCGAGGCAGGCCAGTACGTCAGGGGTTCAGCCGGAGCATGGCGGGCCACTCCCGGGGCTGTTGAATGGTTGAAAGACCAGACAACGAACCGGTAAAAAACCCATATATCGTGACAAAGTCCAGGGAAATGATATTCCTTCCTGATCCGCCGGGACGGATCCCGGTGCATCACCGCCGTTCACACCCCGGACAATCGCTGCGGCCTGGTGCGAACAGGTACCGGTGAGGTGCAGGATACCGCGTGGGTTTCCTTCGCTCCGAATCCGGTGTACAGGGCCTGCCGGGTCCGATGGGCCCGGACCGGCACCGCTCTCTGTCAGAGGTGGCCCCGGGCGGAGAGAGAGGGCGATCATCGGGACGGTGCCCGGGAAATGGTCGGGGGTGGCCCCGGAAAAAATTTTTGGTAAAAAAGTATGCAAGGCAGGTACCGTGACAGGGCTGCTTTGGTCTACGTTGTTCCCTGCACATCAGCTGCACTAATCCGGCAATTCTGCCTGATAGATCTTCTTCTTCTCAAGCACATCCAGCATGCCGATAAACTTCTTCTTCCGGGCATGTGTACTGCGCATCTCTTTCATGTAGGGGGCCCATTCGCCGGTTCTGCCCTGGCCATCCATCAGGGCACGGATCTTTTTTATGTATATGATGGCCCGCTCGTACCCTTTTGGTGTGGCGGTCAGTGCCTCCCGTTCTGCACGCTCCATCCAGTAGCGGAGTGCCCGGTCCGGGAACCGCTCTGCCACCGCATCCCATAGCTTGTCCTCAGGATAGTCAGACCCCAACTGGCGTGTCGTATCATTCCGGCACCGGTCAAACCACATGACTGCCTCTTCCGGTCGCTGGTCTGTTAACGCCTTTTCGATCAGGATACTATAGCATGGCCCAGGCCGGACATTCCAGGACCCCTGATCAAGAAAACCGGATGCGGGAAGCACCTTGAAGATACGCCACCGGCCGTCCCCGCCCTCCTCCATGACCGCGTGACTGCCGCCGGAGACAAGATAGTGCATGATCATGTCCTTTACCGTGTCCCGGGCGCCTGCATGCTCTGCTGCCGCCATAAGCCGGCTGAATGAAAGATAGGACGGAGAACATACGAACTCTTCAGCCCGCAGGCCGGCAACGGCGGGGTAGTTCCCTTCCTCCTCCCATATCTCCCGCTGGATGTCCTTCAAACTCCCTGCAGTACCGGGATATGATCGTTTCAGCGCGGCAATTCCCCTGCGGATCCATGCAGCCGCCTCATCATTCTGCCCGGCTGCACGCAGGCGCCGGACCAGCCTGAGATAATCGCCGGTCACTGCGGTCTCATCAATATAGAGCGCGGTTGCCTCATCTTCACGGCCGGCTCTATCCAGTGCATTCCCAATCCAGCTGGTGAAGCTGTCGCGCCGGTTGAGTGCGGCGTAGTCCTGACTCCCCGGCGGGATCTGATACGTTCCAAGCTCAGAGAGCAGACTGTCTGCAACCCGGCTCCAGTCGGCTGCCGGCCATTCCTCGTCAATAAAGGCCCGTGCATCAGCGCACAGGTCAAAATCATCATCGAGAATTGCATGTATGGCAAAGAGCAGCCGTTCGAAGACCGGATGGCCGGATCTCCTGAGTGCGGCAAAGACAAGGTCCAGGCAGGAGGCAATCTCATAGCTTACCTCGCCGGTCCGGTCATCGCCCTTCTCAAGCTGTTCCATGCCCTGCCTGATAAGAACCCTCCCGGCTTCGACAACCATGTCGGCCTGGTCCATGGCAAGAAGCATCTCCATCCGCTTCCGGACCGGGGAATAATCAGGGATTTGTGAATTGTCTGACCAGTCATCGCTCCAGGCCTCTTCTTCCGTGATGGTCCCGATATCGGCAAGCAGCGCCTCAAAGACCGGGCGCGGGTCTTCTTCAGCCACCGATTTTCTGTCCGCAATCTCCTGCTCCACTTCCGGGAACCATTCTATAAGCTCTTCAATAAGTTCCAGCAGTTCCTTTTTCTTCATTGCCTGAAGGTACTGCCGCAGCGGGCCGGCAGCTCTCCGGGAATCACCAGGACCGGTATCCGGAAGCGGGGATCCGGGCACCTGCAGTCCTTTGCATGTGACATCCCGGTACTGTGCAGGCATAATCCCGGACCGGAGGCCAAGCAGCGCGATCCGCGGGTCAGCCGGTGCCAGGGGGGGGACCGGAACACCCTTCTCCCGAAGGGCGATGTATTCCAGGATCACGGCAACGGCATGTTTGCAGGACACCCCCACCGGGCAGGTGCATGCCGAAACGAGACCGTCCCTGTTTGTGACCGCCGTAACATACAGTTCTGAACCGGCAACCCGGGCGACAAGCGTGCCATCATGGCTGCGTACAAGGGAGCTCACCCTCCGGTTGCGCTGGTACTCTTTCCCCCGTAAGAGGGTCTTTGCCCCGGCCCAGGCCTCCAGCGTTGCCCAGTCAAGGTCAATGAACAGATCGGTTGTTTCCTTATCGGCCATAAAATATCCACACCATTGAACCTATCGGGGATCGGACCTGTCATACGCCACAATGCATATCCGGTTCTATCACCAGAGAGGATGTCTGTCTGTCATGTGTTTTCTGAGGGTATTGAAATTTATTTCGTTTTAAGAGCCGGATGCAGGAGCTTGGCCTTCGCCAGGGAAGAAAAACGGAGAATCTGCCGCATGATATACGCAAAGGGAGGAGGAATCACCGGGCATCAGGGGAGCGGACCGACGACCGGAGCGGGCATTGTGTGGCGACAGAAATCTATGATCGACCTTTTTCGTTGAGATGAGATAATACCCCCTCAAGGGTTGTGTATCCGGCACTTCGTGAAGGACGGGTTATCTATCATGCCAGATCAGTTCCCGCCTGATTCTCCCGGAAAATAGATGAACAGGGCACGAAGCAGCCTTGCCCTCGCGAATAACACGTATCAGGATATTTCCACTGAAAATCACTTCGTGACCTTCATGCTTTATCCTCGACCGCACGGCGGTCATGGGTGGTTATTATGAAGATCTCTGTTATCAGGCACAACCAAGCCGCAAAAAAGCAATTAAAGCAATATTCATTTCAGAAAAATATCATTTCCATATATTCATGACATAACTGCACTACTCCCCCGTCCGGAGCACCAGGGTATTGCCGTGCCCGGTGTGATCAGAAAAGCAGCTGTATCTATGCATCCCGGACACGATATCCAGGAATTACAACCCCCCTGGCTGAAGAAGAATATAATAATGCAGTCTGTACAGCTGAATCTGTGATAGTCAGGGCTGAAAAGATAATAAAGTCGGGATAGAGCGTTTTTTTACACACTTATTTTGTCAGGTGCTTTCCC
>DUGV01000002.1 GCA_013331225.1 Methanolinea sp. | reverse complement strand
CGCACCCCTCTCCCCCGTCGATTGCCCGGTGAACGAGCGGGGCGCAATGAAGCCCCGTTCTGACGATAATCCCATACCTGCGGGCCAGGATGAACCCTATGTCGTCGTTTGGAAGATTCCTTATGTTGAAGGCGATGATGGGAAGGTCCGGGCGGTCCTGGTAGATCCTGATGTTGTGCTCCTTTGCAAGTTCCCCGACTAAATACGCGGTCTGGCGTTCTGCCTTCTCCATGATTGTTTCAATCCCGGTCGAGAGGATGAACGAGACGCCCGCGGCAAGCCCGGCAAGGCCCGGGTAGTTGTGAGTCCCCGCCTCGAACCGCTCCGGCATCCCGGCAGGGTGGTGGAGCGAGAAGGAATCGGTCCCGGTTCCCCCGAACCTGACCGGTGCGATTGCCTCAGGGTCTTTTATCACAAAGCCCCCGGTCCCTGCGATGCCGAGGAGTGCCTTGTGGCCGGTGAAGGCATAGGCATCGACAGGGAGGCTCTCAAAGTCGATGGGCACATGCCCGGCTGCCTGGGCCCCGTCGACTACGAAATAGGCTCCGTGATCGTGTAACACCTCTCCGATTCCCCGGATGTCCGCCGCGGTCCCGAGCACGTTGCTCCCGTGCGTCGTGACCATCAGCCGGGTCATGGGGGTGATTGCCTCTGTGACCGCAGCGGGGCTGACACGGCCGTCTTCGAAGGGGAGGACAGTCAGGCGGATCCTCCCCTGGCGCTCGTACTCGTGGAGAGGGCGGAGGACAGAGTTATGGTCGAGCGCTGTGGTAAGGACGTGGCAGTCACCCGCGTGGCGTTCGAGGAATCCCTGGATGAGGACGTTCAGGGAGTCGGTCGCGTTCTGGGTGAAGACCACGTGCTCGGCGGTTTCCACTCCAAAGAGGCCCGAAAGTGCGTCGCGGGCCTTCGTGACATAATCCTCGCCCTGGGACACCGTGGTCCGCCCCGACCCAAAGACCGGGAGCGAGAGGGACTCTAAGACCGCTGCGAAGACTTCGGGAGGTTTTGGCCAGCTGGTGGCGGCGTTATTCAGGTAGATGAGGGGCCGGTCTTCTGCCATGGCACTCGTTCTCACTCGAAGTTCTCGCGAGGGTGACGAAAAAGTGATCGGTTCTGCAGCAGCGGTGGCAACCATTATCCCGGCGCTCCCGAAACCAGTATGCAATGGCCAAAATTGCGGCCGAATTGGTGAGGGACGCGGCTGACCTCCTCGGGATCAGGGATCAGGCGAGCCTTCACGAGATCCGTGCGCTCTACCACGATCGGGTCAGGGAGTGGCACCCGGATGTCTCCCGGAAAGACCCTGTCGAGTCGCACGAGATGACCATCCGGCTCAGGGAGGCGTATGAACTCCTCGTAGAGTACTGCATGAACCACCCGTTCTCTTTCAGGGCTGAAGACCTCGCACGGGAACTTGCAGATGCCGCCGCTGACTACTGGATGGAGCGGTTCGGAGACGACCCTATCTGGGGCTGAAGCGGGAAAGCTGCGTCAGTGAGTCCATTCGATGATGGAGATATCCGGGCCGATGGCTTTCTTCACGCAGTCCCTCATGTCGGCATAGTGCGGGCACGGGTACCCGATCGGGTTCCCCCTGGTGATGCACGAGGCGAACACGATCGCCTGCGCACCCCTCTCCACGAGCATCTTTGCACGCGGGATGGCCCGTTTGCCCGGGCACCCCCCGCACGTCACGAAGCCGACGATCTCGACCGGGCCAGTATCTGCAAACGCACCCTTACCCTCGGCAGTCACGCGAAAGTCCATCGTCCCCGGGCAGAGGTCCTCGGTCATCAGGCAGCGGATAATTCCCACCTTCATAAAAGAGGCGTTGAGCGGTTTCGGGCGATAAGCGTTTGGATTTGTACAGAAGACCAGAATTCACCTTGATGCAGGATCCACCCAGTTCAGGCCGGAAAGGAGAATTTTCGCAACTTTTCACACATCAGCTTAAAGTCACTTCCGCTCAGTTCCCTATTCAATAGATCCTCAACGCAAGGTGATGCATGAATCGAATCTTATCATATTCCCTCATAGTCCTGTTCCTTATCGCTGCCGCGACGCTTGCGGCAGGCTGCATATCGGAAAAGGATGCCGGGGCCTCCTCCACAGTTGACGAACCCGCCGCAAAGGCCGCCGCGGAGTACGAGGCATCGAATTACCGTTCTGCCGCTGAACTCTACATGCAGGCATACAGCGATTATCAGGCCAGGGGTGACACTGTCTCTGCCCGGAAGGCCATGAGGGAGGCACTCGTATCGCAGCGAATGATCTTCGAGTTCCCGTTCAACCGGTCCGCAGTCGAGTCAGAGATAATCCAGGCGTATCCGGAATTTTCAGCCAGGGAGATTGCCGATCTCCTCTCGGAAGAGAAGAGTATCCGCATAGTGAGTGACGGCGAACACCTCTATTTCTCCGATACAGTCAGCAATATCATGTTTCATAATCTCACACTGGCCCGGAGAATGACAAAAGAGTTCAACCATTCACCTTTCTATGACGAGACGTGCAGCCTTGCGTTCGCCACTCCGCTTCCCAACAAGGGGCCCTACGGCGAACCGGTCGTATTTGAAATAACCCAGCGCCTCTTGCTTCCAACAGTACTTCTCCCGGAGACCGGCACCATGCGGATATGGGTCCCGGCCCCCATAGAGTCCGGTTCACAATCGGATGTTGTGATCCTCTCGATCGAGCCGGCACAGTACGTACGTTCCTGGCCGGATACCTCAGCCGACATCGGGCTTGCGTACCTGGAGATCCCGCTCGCGGATGTAAAGGGCGATCTCCTCAACATTACGACCAGGTTCCGATTTACCCAGCACGAGATACGGTTTGTCATTGACCCTTCCAGGGTGAAGGCCTACAACCTGAGCAATCCCGAATACCTGCAGTATACGATGTCTGAAAAGAACATTGCCGTCACACAGGAGATAAAGAAGAAAGCACACGAGATTGTCGGTGACGAGACGAACCCACACCTCCAGGCGGAGAAGATCTACTGGCATATCATGGACACACTTCCCTACAGCCACGTTCCGCACTTCATGCTGGAGACTGCAGGGATCCCCGAATCCACCTATGTCCTTGAGACTGGGTTCGGCGACTGCGGATCGCAGAGCATGTATTTTGCTGCCCTGTGCCGATCACTCGGTATCCCCGCACGGTCCACGGGAGGGTTCCAGCTGGTCCCGGGGCTTGCGGGTGAACACTTCTGGGCAGAATATTACCTGGAGGGGTATGGCTGGATACCGGTTGACGTCACGGTTGCAGAATCGGCAGACTGGTCCCATGATGCGACTGATGAGGATCGCCACCGCTACAAGGAGTATTACTTCGGAAGCCTCGATCCCTACAGGTATATCATCCAGAAAAACGTGGATGCTCCTCTCACCCCTGATCCCGGTGACGCAGTGATGTTCCGCCTGGCAGTGCAGAACCCGAAGATTGCCTGCGATACGTGTACCACGGACATGGAAATCCTGCTTGTAGAGTACTGGACGACGAATGTCACACAGGGATGAGGAGTTCGTTCAGAATCACGCAGGAAAGGGGTTTTTGAGGAGGGAGAAAAGGGAGGGAAAAGGAAGAATCTCTCCTCTTCTCCCCGCCGTTTCTGTATATCAATCAGGGGTAAGCACGGTGAAGTGCTTCCTGCACTTCCCGCACACTGCGTCCCTTGATTCCTTGTAGAAGGCCTTGGGCATATTGTATACGATTGAGTTCTCTTTTGCACAATTGGGACAGGTAAAGCATATGGTATACCCTGACCTGGTCCCGATTACCGTGGGTCTTGCGCTGTTCTTTATCATCTAATCCTGTCTGTGTGATGCGTGGAGCAACAGGATTGATGATCCACGGCATTCATCTTTCGTTCTGACAGCCGATACATGCGGTATGCCCGGGGCAAACGATACGGGGCGGATATGAAATTCCCGTGTCCAATCAAAAGGCGCTCCCGGAATCCAGGGTTTGTCTGGAATATTATCATAGGCCGTGCAAGGGTAAATAACCATGGGATGGGGAGAAGGAGGGGATCTGAAACCATAAAGCGAAACACTTATCGTGCCGTTTTGAGGAACGGGGATACCATGCAGAAGACAGCCCGGATGATATATCCTGTCCTTGCCGCGATGCTCCTTCTCTTCGCGGTCTTTTCCGGGTGTGTCACGGAGATCCCTGACTCCTGCAACCTGACTGAAGGCGAGCTTGCCGATCGCTACCTTGCCCAGGCCGCAACAATCAGGGATTTGCAGTCGGAATACGTTGTGTATTCGGGAATGGCCGCAGGGGATCTGCGAGTGGAGAAAATCTCGTTCTACTTCAAGACGCCTTCCTTTACGCGGATTGAGATGGAGCCTGAAACTGCTGGAGAGCAGGGATCGTTTGCGACCTCCAGCGGCACATCCACTTCGTGGTACGACTCCCGAACCCGTGTCTATGATCTCTATTCCGGGATGAACCTCTCCCGCGAGTATGACTATCAGCGGATGGTCCGGCAGATCATCGCGGACCGTGATTTTGCGATACTTGAGCGAGACACGGAACACGGGGCTTCCCGGTACCTTATCGAGGTCGTGACCGACCCATGGTCCGACCGGTACACTCCCTACATCAGCTCGCGGGTCCGGGCCCGGGTAGAGCCTTCAACCGGTCTTGCATGGGAGGTTGCCACTTACTACGACAGCAGCGTGGCAGGACAACCGACACTTGCACCCGGCATGGTATTGCCGACCCCGACACCTCCGCCCGTCGACATGGCGCCGCCAGGCACCATCGACCGCAGCGAACTGCCGAACCGGGAGGTCCGCTACGAGTCGATTGCAGTCAACTCGGGAATTCCTGATTCGTATTTCGAATTCGTTCCCCCTGAAGGATCCAGCCCCCGCTGCATCCCGAAATACGTGAACTACGTCGAGCCGCCAAGGATGGACCCATCAGTCCCCATCAGCGAGCCACTTTCAGGAAGATTGCGGTATTCATTGAACGAGACCGATTCGGGGAGAGTCGTTACGCTTGAGAGGGGCGAAATCCTCGAGATTACGCTTCGGATCATCCCGAGCCTTGCGACCCGGTGGTTGATGCCAGCCGAGGGGTCCGGCCTTGAATTGCTGAATGCCGGAGCGTTCTCGGTATTACCCGATGATCTCGATCTCAATAGCAGCGGGGCCATGGTATATTTCAAGTCGAATGGATATTACCGGTGGCGTTTCCTGGCAAAAGATCCGGGGACCACGACCTTTGACGGGATTTTCTCACTCGACGGGTGCGATATCGGGGATGCGAAGCGGTTCAACCTCAGGGTACGGGTGATTGACAATACATCACCTGCTCTGTGATCCCGGTCTTCGGGGTCCCGCCACGGGAGATCGGCCCCTTTGCCGTATGTGGCACCTATTTGAGGCTGATTGACCCACCTGATCCCATCAGATGTCCCGCTGGTCGTTCTTACTCCCCACGCGGTATTTTGCGATCTCCGCCGTCCTGCTGGTAGTTGCCGGCGCAGGCGCAGGCTATGCATACTGGGAGGGGGCCCACCCGCAGGTCACGGTTCTCTCCATTGACGGTGCACCGGAGGGAATCGTCTTCATCGCCGACCCGCACGTCAAGCCAGGGAATATTGAGAAAGTGCGAAAAGTCATCCAGACGATCAATGAACTCAACCCTTCAATTGTCCTGATAGGGGGCGACTTCCTCTTCGGGGAGGAGGATAACCTCTCCTGCCAGGAGATCTGGAGCGAGATCGATGCCCCGGTCTATGCGGTCCTCGGGAACCATGACTACCACGCAGGGATAGACGCCACCTCGGCCATCGCCAAGTCGATCGCAGTCTCGCGCACGGACCGGGACCTCCTCACCTACGACATGAGCGGCCTCTTTGACGAGACCACCAACCTTGCATCCGCGGCAGCGCTCGAGGAAGCCCTCGAAGCACATGGCGTGATGGTGCAGAGGAACGAGTACGTGATGCGCGAGGTATCGGGGACACCGCTCCTGCTCGTCGGAGTCGATGACGGGTGGGCAGGGATGGCGGACCCCCCCGCGGTTCCCGCCACCGATGCGTTTTCAATCTACATGATTCACGAACCGGAGTGCAGGGCCGACTGGGACGCGGATCTCATCCTTTCCGGGCACACCCACGGCGGGCAGTTCGGCGGCACCGCGCTTCAGTTCATCAACGACGCCGGGATCATGGAACTCTCGGGATACGTCCGGGACAGTCGCGTCCCTGTTTACATCACGAGGGGGATAGGGACTTCGAACCTTCCCTGGGACCTCCGCATAGGGGCGACGCCCGAGATCGTGATCATCAACCCGGCATCCCCGGTGCAGTGAGAGATCGTCCGGGGGATTTTCTCCCAGGGGAAGAGGATACCAGGGCATTTTTCCCGGAAATGCGTTGTCCTTGGAAATATCCCTGTATCCGGGGCAAACCGCCAGGGAGGAACCGGACGCGGTTCAGGCATCCCCCGTGATCTTTTCCTTTGGGTTCTTCTTGAGGTACGAGTGCCCGAGAATGGCCACGATGATCGAACCTGCAAGGACGAAGATCATGTCGAACATCGTGTCGTTTAAGCCGTTCTGCATCGGTCCTGCAAGCGACCCGCCAAAGACCATGTCCACGAAGAACTCGTACATCTCCCAGAATGCTCCCAATGCCACGGAGAAGATGATGGTAAATGCGATGATGAACGGGGTGGTGAGGGTCATCTTCCAGTACTTGTCGAGGAAGATGACACCGAGGAACCCGAGGAGCGCCACAGCCGTCCCCGAGATCAGGTGGGCCACCTTGTCGTAATACGGGTAGAAGAGGGTGTAGTACCCCTGGATATATCCTGCAGTGTGGATCCAGAGTGCCAGGGCGATAAGCAGGTACACAAACCACGGGAGGTTGATGTGCATCCTCTGGGCCACGATGTAGGGGACCAGGGTGAGCCCGAACATGAGGAATGCGGTGAACATCGCCTGGTATTGCCCCGTCACAAGGGCATATATCCCGTTGAGGGCGATGAGGGCCTGGAAAAAATATGCGAGGTATATCGTCAGGGATCGTGCCATATACAGTGAGATCGTTTTGCCTGTCATTTCTAGATTCTGGTCTAGAGACCCTGGTCGTTCAGGCCGGAAGAGGGGTATGGATGACTTCAGGATGGCTGAAGGCGCGATTGCTTCCCGGCATCAATCCGTTTCTTTATGATGATCCCGACAATGGCCGAGACGATGATCACGCTGAAGAGCGTGATCATGAGGACCATCAGGAACACGTCGTTGTCAAGGTCGCTGTAACTTGCCGTGATGACAACGAGTGCCGCCGTGATATTCCGAAACCCCGTGCTGAACGCAAGGACATCCCTGTGGCCCCGCTCAGGGCCTCCCATGAAGTACCCGATCAGGAGGGCCCCGACCGTGAACAGCACGGCGATCGCGGCAATCTCGAAACCCCCGGGATGCCCGAAGAGATCCACGACGTGTGCAAAGAAGATGATCCCAAATGCCAGGAATATCACCCCGATGGAGGCATTCGAGACCAGTTCGGCAAGCGGGAGTACCTTCTGCGCCCTTTCCGGCGCCCGGTTACGGAGCAGCATGCCGACAAGAATGGGAAGGAGCATGAAGATGACGAGGTTAAATGCCACTTTTGCCGGGTTCATCCCCATCCCTTCCATGATGTAGGGGACGAGGATCGGCATCAGGATGATGGTGAGGATGGTCATCAGGAGGGTCAGGGAGACTGCATAAGCGATGTTTCCTTCGGTCAGTTCTGCTACCTTCGGCGTTGACGGCGCCCCTGCGGCAATGCTGACGAGAATGAGCCCTGCCGCGAGATCCCTGCTCACCGGAAAGACATAGATGAGCACGAATGCGAAGAGGGGGACAATCACGAAGTTTGCCAGGAGGGAGAGGATCACGAGCCTCCGGTTCCGGAGGGGCGAGATGAGATCGCAAATGGAGATGTTGAGTCCCATCGCCAGCATGCTGGTGACAATGAATACCATTACCGCAAAATAGCCTGTCAGCAGCAGCAATCCTGGCATCGGGTGAATCCTCTGCCATTGAGTTCACCCGTTTTCCGCATATAGGTATCCTTCCCGTCCGGAATTCGATAACAGGGGTGCGGTCCCGTCCCGGTCCCGCTACCCGGGCACAGTGTCGGCAGTTTTTCCGAAAGCGGCGCTGCCTGTCTCTTTCCTGGCACATCATTGCGAAACAGGTTGTTTCCTCTACAAATGCCATCCCCCGATAAGGGGATGCATTGCACCTTCACGCACTCTTCAGTGAATCGAGGATTGTCCGGATCACACTCTCAGACACCGTTACTTCTCCGTATGCGCCGGCTACTGCGACCCAGTTGTTCAGCGAGATTCCAACCGAGAGCGCCTGGGTGTCGCTTTTAATTGTGGGTGCAATGATGCGTGCAATTGCCTCCCTGTTCTTAATCCGGATTCCGTGGCTGGCTTCGATCATCGAAATGTGGGAGAAGAGTGCCTGCGCCATTTCATACTCGGTGTTGATCGTCTTCTCCTGCCCAAGGATATCCTGATAGAGGGTATGAGCGGCATTCCCGTGGCAGGCCAGCACCACGCGCTCTATGGCGGGGTGATAAGTGAGGAACCCGATGATGGTGCAAACCGCGATACGAGCCGCCCGCTCCAACGGGAACCCGTAGGCACCGGTGCTGATGGCGGGGAATGCGATGCTCCGGAGGCCGATCAGTTCCGCAAGGGCAAGGGCGTTTTGATAGCATGACGAAAGGAGTGTATCTTCACCAGCGCCTCCTCCCTTCCAGACAGGGCCGACCGTGTGGATCACGAAGCGGGCCGGGAGGCGATAGCCACTAGTGATCTTCGCCTCGCCTGTGTTGCACCCGCCGAGATCCCGGCATTCTCCGAGCAGTTCGGGTCCGGCGGCACGGTGGATCGCCCCGTCGACGCCTCCCCCGCCGAGAAGGGAGGGGTTGGCGGCATTCACGATAGCATCGACCCGCTGGCGGGTGATGTCTCCTTCCACCACCAAGACCCGGTCCGTGATTCCTGGCGGCATCATAGAGAGGGGGGATGGATGGAGAGATATGGGTTTTGGCTCAATGCAGCACTGTTCCTGTCGGCAAAGTTGATACGGGCTGGGCAACAAGATTACCCTATCGGCTCTGGCCGGATGGCGCCTCTTATCCGGCACAGAGAAGAAAGGAGCGCACATAATGGAAGAAAAGAAGAAACTGACCACCGCTGCGGGAGCACCTGTTGCCGACAACCAGAATGCCGTCACTGCCGGCCCCCGTGGCCCCATGCTTATGCAGGATGTCTGGTTCCAGGAGAAACTTGCACACTTCGACCGCGAGGTGATCCCGGAACGGCGGATGCATGCGAAGGGGTCCGGCGCATTCGGCACATTCACGGTCACCCACGACATCACCCGGTATACGAAGGCAAAGATCTTCTCCAAAATCGGAAAGAAGACAGAGGTCTTCGCCCGATTCTCAACCGTTGCCGGCGAACGAGGGGCAGCCGACGCGGAGCGCGATATCCGCGGCTTTGCCCTCAAGTTCTACACCGAAGAGGGGAACTGGGACCTTGTCGGGAACAACACGCCGGTCTTCTTCCTGCGGGACGCCCACAAGTTCCCTGATCTCAACCGGGCGGTCAAGCGCGACCCCCACACCAACATGCGTTCTGCAAAGAACAACTGGGACTTCTGGACGTCGCTTCCCGAGGCTCTGCACCAGGTGACCATCACCATGAGCGACCGCGGAATCCCCCTCTCCTACCGCCACATGCACGGGTTTGGCAGCCACACGTTCAGCATGGTCAATGCAAAGAACGAACGTGTGTGGGTCAAGTTCCACTTCGTCACCCAGCAGGGGATAAAGAACCTGACCGACGAGGAGGCCGAGGCGATCATCGCAAAGGACCGGGAGAGCCACCAGCGCGACCTGCTCACGAGCATCGAGAAGGGTGACTTCCCCCGCTGGAAGATGTACATACAGGTGATGACCGAGGAGCAGGCAACACAGATGCCCTACAACCCCTTCGACCTCACCAAGGTGTGGTACAAGAAGGAGTATCCCCTGATCGAGGTGGGGGTGCTTGAGCTGAACCGGAACCCCGACAATTACTTCCAGGACGTGGAGCAGGCAGCGTTCAACCCTGCCGCAGTCGTGCCGGGCATCGGTTTTTCGCCCGACAAGATGCTGCAGGGCCGCCTCTTCTCGTATGGCGATGCCCAGCGGTACCGCCTCGGAGTCAACCACCACCAGATCCCGGTCAACCGCCCGAAAAGCGCACCGGCACACCCTTCGCACCGCGACGGCCAGATGCGGGTCGATGGGAACTATGGCGCAACAATCGCGTATGAACCGAACAGCTACGGCGAGTGGCAGGAGCAGCCCGGGTACCGCGAACCTCCGCTTGAGCTCTCCGGTGCGGCGGCTGCCTGGAACTTCAGGGAGGACGATTCCGATTACTACACCCAGCCCGGCAAGCTCTTCCGCCTGATGAGCCCTGCCCAGCAGAAAGTCCTCTTCGAGAACACCGCACGGGCCATGGGAGATGCGCCGGAGTTCATCAAGATACGGCATATCCAGAACTGCCTGAAGGCGGACCCTGCCTACGGAAAAGGCGTCGCGGATGCATGTGGCATCCCGATGGACGCCGTGATGAAATCCTCCTGAAGAGGCTTTTTTATTTCCTTCAGTTTTTTTAAAAGCCGGCCTGTCGCCCTCCCGCTCCTGTACTCCCTGTCGTGTCAGCCGGAAACGGTGCCGCCGGCGCGGGAATACGGCTCGACCGACGATGCCACCGCCACGAGGTCTTCCCTGCTCATGTCTCCAAGGAGCCAGTATGACCCGTGCGCATCAGCCCACGCGAGCTGGTTCTGCCCGATTCCCTGCACAAATTTACCGGGAGACCCGCGGATGGCAACTTCGTCTGCCCCCTTTCCTGTGATGGCAAAGGCATACGGGGGGTGCCCGGGGCAGACATGAATCAGTCGCAACTCCTCACTGCCGCGAGTATACACGATATCGCGCCTGGGACAGGGTTCCCCGTAGATACGCACTATGGAGAAGGAGTATGCGGCCGGAATGACCGGGAGAGTGGCGAGCGGGCACCCTGGTTTAACTGCTATGGATGCTTCTTCGATTGTGGAATACTCAACCGGAGGTTCCCCGCCTCTGCACGGCATGGGTTCTTTCACCCACTGCCAGTATCTGCCCACAACGGTTTCATCTGCATCATCGATGATGACATGGTAGAGCGATCTCTGGCCGGAGCAGCGGAATGTTACTGCCGTGCAGGTCCATGAGAAGGTGCTTCCCGGACCGGTCTGCATGCAGAATTCAGGCCCCACGTCGACTATCTCGTATTCCCCGCTCTCAATGGGGATCTGCTCCCTGACAATGGTGTCGCGCAAGGCGATCGCGATGGCTGCCTCGTTTTGCAGGCCCAGAGTCTCATGTGCCGGGTCCTCCAGGCACCCCGCGCCAAGGGTCACACCAAGAACCAGCAATACAAGAATGACAATGCCCGCATACACGTGCCCTTGCTCTTTACTGACAGTCACTACAGGGGATTGTTCTTTTCAGGCACGATAAATGAGACCTGGAGTGACGGCGGCACTGCGGTCTCATCATGGGGTATACAGCGGGTGAAAATGACTCGGATGTGCTCTATTTGCTCTCATTGGGAACATATCGAAATTGCTTTTCTCCTTCACGGAGAACCAGTCCATTGTTGCCAGGACACACTCGCATGAATCGCATTTCGAAAAAGACAGTCCTCACCTCCCTGCTGATCGCAGCGGTCATCGCTCTCGTCGCATGGGTCGGCTCTGTCGCATTCTTCTTCCACCAGAGCATGGCAGAGAGCGAACGGCACGACTTCCATTACTCCATCAGCCTCTCATACACGACCACGATCACCAACGTGACAATCCTGCTCCCAGTCCCCAGCCTCAACGGGACGCCGGTTCTCGCCGATGCGTTTGTTCACAGGAGTGCTCCTGGAATACCGGGTGACTGGAACCTCTCGATCGAAGAGGTGAACGGAACCCCGATGCTTGCTATCCGTGCGGACAAGATGGTCCCCGAATACCATGGGTACCCGATCCCCATCGAGCCGGGCCAGAGCCCGCTTCCCGCGACCATCGCGCCACGGACCGAGTACTCTTTGGAGACTCCCGTTCTCCGGCCAATTCAGATCGGGACGACGCTCCAGGTGAACCGGACCATCGAGACCCGCGACCCGGTCGGGCGGGAGCCCGTGTTTGCGCAGACCGGGGAATTCGTCATAAGGGCAGAGAGTGCAGGGCCGCACACCCAGGGGCTGGAGTTTGTGCACCCCGTGCCTGTCTATGTCTGGTTCGAGCGCGAACAACCAGGAGAGTTCTCACTCCAGGCCAGCACCAGGGGGACCAACTCGATCTGGAGGGGTGGATGGGTTTTCAATAGTTACCAGGACAGCGTATCAGTGGAACTGAAGGATCCACCTGGATGGACCGAGGCGGTGGGAATCCTCCGGACCGGTGAGGGGGCATATTACACATAATACATCGACACAAGCTGGCTCCCCAATCTATTATCTTTTAGATATGTTGTGGAATAATCTTCAGAATTCAGGTTGCGAATATCGCCAGGAGATTATGGGACTCAACTGAAGGCGACTCTTGGAAATGCTGAAGGAATTGCGTTACCGGCGTAACCCAGGGGTATGGCAACTGATATCCCCCCACATGTACATTTCAGAGAAAAAAGTGATGTGTCTTTCATACACGAATACCGCTTGGCCGGGAATAGGTAACCCCGCCGGATGTACTGGTGGAGAATGAACTGGAAAATGTGCCCGAATGGGTAGTAGGAAAAGAAGTTGTTCCCATATCCGGGGTAATACGGGGGACTGGAGAATACACTCTATAGGTAAAAGTATCGCCAGGGATGGACTCCATCCCGTTCGCGGTGCCAGGCATACCTGGCACTCTCGTTGCCCAGGTGCCGGGCACTACGCCATCCCTGGGATTAGATGCATTTCCAGGCACCATGGTGCCCCATGAACCGGGAATCATCCCGTTCATGGGACCAGATGCACCAGGTACAGTGCTTCTTCTGGCGTTTGAAATAATGCCATTCATAGTACCCGATATATTCCCTGGCATGGCAGTCCCCCATGAACCGGGCACAGCAGTATCCCTTGTCCCCGTGCTGTTGTTGGCAGTGTTACCAGGCATCGGCTGGTTCCTNNCTGTCGAGGAGCCAATCATTGTCACCGTTCCTGATATCGTGAACCGAGCGACTTCGGTCCCGGGAGTATATATACCGCCGAAATAGAGGCCGTCTGATGAAGTTCCGCTCGTACTGCCTCCGGAATAGACGACATACTCGGTGCTGCGTTTCAGTGAGGGAGAACTGAACACGACAGACTGGTATGCCTTTGCCGGTCTGAACGTGAGTACATTATCGCCATCCGAAGTCTCGATGTGCACAAGGGTGCCGGCCTGCTGCAACGAGGAGTACGTCACCATCACTGAATTCTGGGAGGATGAAGTGCCCGGAGCCTGGGCCATGCCTGAACTGCCCACGGCGAGCAGTGTCCCTCCGGAAGTCGTGAAACTTCCAAGGTAATCGATGGCGCCGTTGCCATTGTCCGTCGGACCGTTGATGATCACGGTGCCGCCGGTCATGGTGACGGGACCGTTGATATCAAACCCGTCTCCTCCTGCATTAACCACGAGATATCCGCCATGAATGCCCAGGGCACAGTTCCCGGAAGCCTCGAACGGCTGCTGGCCAGGCTGCCTCGCCGTCACGGCAACAGCAGTCTTCGATACGGCGTTGATCCCGTCATCGCGGGATGTGAGGTGAATCGTCCCCTCATTAAGTGTGATGATCTCGCTCTCCAGCCCCTCGTAGCAGTTCGTGATATCGATATACCCGCCATTGGTCTCTATCGAGGAGTCCGCATGGATAGCATCGTCACCGGAGGCAAGGGTCATTGTGCCACCATCGATCGTGATGCTGCCGTTGGAGTGGATCGCGTCGTCGGCCGAGTTGATGGTAATCGAACCTCCGCTCACTTCCAACGCTGCCCCTGCTTTCAGCCCTTTCGCGCTGCCCGTATCGCTCTCGACAGTAATGGTGCTCCTGCCCTGGTTGTCCCGGGGAGTTGCGGTGTTACCGTTTCCTGCACCTCCTCCGGATGTTATCGTGATACTGCCCCCGCTGATCGCGAGGGTAGACTCTGCCTGGATACCGTCCGCCCCAGTAATGATAGAGATGGTGCCACTCTCGATAGAGACGTAGCCCTCCTCGGCGTCCTCGTCGTTATTGGACTGTATCCCGTCACCGCTCGCGGTGATTGTAAGGGTCCCTTCCCTGACAACCACCGAGTCCCTGCCGCGGACACCGTCGTTCTTGGCATTGACCGTGACGCTCCCGCCGGTTATCTTCAGGTCGTCTTTGCTGGTAATGCCGTCATTGTAGTTCCCGGTGAGCGAGAGGGCTCCGCCACCGTTGATGGTGAGGTCGTCTTTCGAGAAGATGGCAGCGTTCGGTTCATCCGAAGCGGCATCCGGGAAGACATAAGAACTTCCGTCCGTCACCGAATTGGAAGTTCCGTCCGCAAGGGTAATCACAGCCTTGTCGGCACTGGCCACGTAAATAGGGGCGCTTGTTGCGCAGGAGATATGAGCTCCGGAAAGGACAAGGGTGACTTTCTCCGTATCGGGGCAATCGACAATGACCTGTCCATTGTTCAGAGTGCCGCATATCGTGTAGGTTCCGCCGGAAGTGATGGTGACCGTCGAGGCTCCAATTTTCGCACCGCTTCCTTCGAGTGTGATTGTGTTGCCCTGCAATGTGATCAGGGATCCATCGGAGCCTTCTGTCGTCGTCTCGCCATGCACGCCTGCGGCAAACGAGCAGATCAGGACGGATGCAACGATGAATGCAGATATGGTCTTCATAGAGGAATCTCTCCTGTTTTTCTGGGTATTTTCTTGAATTTACTCTGCAGGCCTCCTATCCCGCAGAGGATATTTCCTTCGCGTGGGGAAGACCCGCTCATTTGACAATGTAAAGTATACAATACATTGTGTAAATACCTTTTGCCAAGAATCTTCAATCCAGTACCCCGCATAGCAGCGGGAAAGAGGCAGGCCGCCCTCTCCGTCAGAAGCGTTCATCACCCCTCGTTGGGAGGAAAACCGATCCCACAATTATTACAGAACTGTTATCGGGACGCTGCGCACATACTCCTTGCATGACTTCCCGCGATGATCCCGGGAAACATCGCCAGCACGAGGTATTCTCGGCATCCCGTGCTGCACATCTTGATACCCGGTTTCGCCGCATTCTCTACCGGCCTGACCGTCTTGCGGAAGATTACGTCAAGCAGGGTGACCGGGTGCTCGATTTCGGGTGCGGCCCGGGGTTTTTCACCCGCGAATTTGCGAAACGGGTAGGTGATACAGGCCGGGTCTACGCTGTCGATCTGCAGGACGAGATGCTCAGGATCGTTGAGGGCAAGATGGAGTCTGAAGGCCTCCTCCCAAGGGTCACGACGCACCAGTGCAGGCCGGATTCGATTGGCCTTCCTCCTGAACCGAACGACACCTTCGACGTGGCGTTTGCCATCTTCGTGGTCCACGAGGTTCCTGACCCGGAGAAACTCTTCCAGGAGATCGCTGCACTCCTGAAGCCGGGCGGGACATTCTTCTTCTCGGAGCCGCCCATAATCGTCCCGGGCAGGGAGTTTGAGGACAAGGTCCGGCTTGCGGGAGAGGCCGGGTTCCGGCCGGTCGATCGCTCCTGGTTCTTTGTCAACCGTGCAGCGACGTTGAAAAGGGAGTAAAGATCCCCGCCCCCCGCATATTTATCCATGTTCAGATCATAATCCCCTTCCATGCCACCTGTAAAGGCGGTTGCGAGGACTTTTCCCGCTCGCGAGACAGTCGAGGGCGCCGGTGTCAGGCTCCACCGGGCGTTCGGGTACGACCACCTCCCCCTCTTTGATCCATTTCTCATGCTCGATGACTTCCGTGCAGAGAACCCCATGGATTACCTGCCGGGATTCCCATGGCACCCGCACCGCGGCATCGAGA
>DUGV01000001.1:5014-5296 GCA_013331225.1 Methanolinea sp. | reverse complement strand
CACAGATATTTCCGACAAGGAAGACCGGTGATCGGGCAAACTGGCAGGGATACACGTTTCCGCGGGCATCGACATTGGCCACCCGTTCCCCGGCACTACACCCCCCGTTGAGCGAGGAAAGGAGCTCACGGGCACCCTGGAGGTCAGGTGACCCGTCCCGTTCCATGGACTGCAGGAGGTGGATGCAGTCCTGTGGTGCATCAACGGTCAGAAACTCCATCTCTTCGGGCGGGATCTCTTTCGCTTTCCGGTAGAGGGTGGAAAGCGCCCGGGTCACTTCAG
>DUGV01000001.1:0-4914 GCA_013331225.1 Methanolinea sp. | reverse complement strand
CAAACGCACCGGGGGTATTCCGGAACCGGTCATGGACAGCTGCCTTTGACCCGTCCAGCGATATGCCCGCATACTCGATTCCGCTGCTCTTTATCTGCTCCGCAACCTCATCGGTGATGAGGGTCCCGTTGGTGCTGAGGGCCGTCTTGATCCCGCCCTTTCTGCAGTACTCCGCAAGGTCCCAGATGTCAGGACGGAGGAGGGGTTCGCCACCCGTGAAGATGACCAGCGGTATCTTCGATGCTGCGAGATCATCGATAAATTCCCGGGCCTCGGCCGTTGTCAGCTCGTCTTCAGACCCGCATCCTGGCCCGGACGATGCGTAGCAATGAGTACAGGTGAGATTGCACCTGTCGGTGAGATTCCAGAAGACAACAGGCCTCCGTATACCTGAAAAGGCAAGGTACCGGCCCGGTACTGCATCTTTCCCGTGCCGGTGTTTCATGACAGCGCTGACGGTCCCCCTTGCGTGCAGGCACTGCGTGATCCGGTTCATTTCCCGCCCCCGTTCTCCCGTATGCGGACATTCGGAACACGTTTGAACTCCTCCTCGCTAAACAGGATGAGATACCGGGAAAGGCCGGCCTCTTCTCCAAGCCGCCGGACCTCTTCCCTGACTCCTTCCCGTGAGAACCCATGATGCACGGTATACAGGGAATAGTCCCATCGGCCAGGGACTGGTCTTCGTTCGTAACAGTGGGTGACGCAGGGATCTGAAGCAAGCCGGGATCCGATCTCTCCGGCCGGCCTCCCGTCGCAGTCCCATGCGACAAGGGCATTGGCAGTGATACCCAACCGCCGCTGGTTGATACGGGCACGGAACCGACGGATTATCCCGGCCTCCTGTAACCTTCGGACACGCTCAAGGACTGCCTCACCATCCAGGCCTATTCTCTTCCCGATCTCCCCGAATGGTTCGGAAACGGGCGGAAGACCGTCTTCGAGAATGGCAAGGATCTCACGGTCAAGCCTGTCCATTCGGCCCTCCGTTCCGGACGCCTGCGAGAGGAAACCTGACATCGATCTTGATCCTCTTCACGGTCGGCAGGTCAAGAATATCGTCCCGGGAAAATCCGGTTCTTTCAAGGATATCATGGAGGAGTTCACGCAGCGAATCCGGGTCCTTTGCCGAGAGCGTGAACCAGAGCGAATACCGGTGATCACGCCGGAAGTTGTGCGAGACCTCCGGGTACCGGCTGATAACAGCAGCAACCTCGCGTATCCGCTCTTCCGGCACGGGGAGCGCAACGAGCGTTGCGGCAGTGATACCCAGGTGGCGGGATTCTATAACGGGCGAGATGCCCCTGACAATACCTTCCCTGGACAGGCGCTCCAGCCGTTCGAGAAGCACAGTTTCCGGGATTCCAAGCCGGTCTGCGACCGCCTCCCACGGACGGGGTACGAGCGGAATGTCCCCCTGCAATACATCGAGGATGCGAAGATCGAGGTCATCGACCGATGTTTCAGGGGTCATGCCATCCCCCCAGGCTCGTACGGGCACCACGGGTCCTCGGAGCAGAGCTCCCCGGCGATTGCCCCGGGTTGCAAAAGCCCGTCACACCACCGGTGAAGAACAGCTTCGGTTCCACGGTACGCCCGGGCACGGCAGCCGCCGCATATCGTCCGGTATTCGCACACCCCGCATTTCCCGGTCAGGAGGTCCGGGTTGCGGAGTACGGAAAATACCGGTGATTGATACCAGATCTTTGAAAAAGAAGTCGTTCGGAGATTCCCTGCACTTACAGGCAGGTAGGGACAGGGAGTGATGGCCCC
Organism: Methanolinea sp.; assembly: GCA_013331225.1. Classification (GTDB taxonomy): domain Archaea; phylum Halobacteriota; class Methanomicrobia; order Methanomicrobiales; family Methanospirillaceae; genus Methanolinea_A; species Methanolinea_A sp11423u. Next base: position 3,141 of record DUGV01000001.1, on the reverse strand, counting down.
GTCCGCATAGATACGGCAATAGCTGATCCCGGCGATGCATCCCCGTCCCCAGGCCTGATCCCCGATTCCGAGTTCTTCCGCAATCCGCCTGAACTGTGGGGCACAGGTCGGACGGAGCCGTACATCGGTGTTCCGGTACTTCAGGAGCACCTGCCGGATCACATCTTCATATTCCCATGGATCCAGGGGGGCCGAATCCTGTGCACGCCCCGTGGGAACCGGGAAAAATACCTGGTAATCAAAAACCCCGAGGTCCTTTCCCAGCTCCACCACGGAATCCACATCCCCGGCAGATGGCCGCATTATCGTCATATTGATCTGGACCCCGATACCTGCTTCGCGGCAGTTCCGTACTGCCTGCACGGCCCGCTCCCACGCACCGCTGACACCCCGGAACGAGTCGTGGACTGCGGGGTCAGCAGAGTCGATGCTGACTGCAACAGTCCGGATTCCCGCGTCCCGGAGTTTCTGTGCCATGGAACGGTCGAGGAGATAGCCGCTGGTGCCCATCACCATCGGAAGCCCCCGATCGGTGCCATATCGGGCAATCGTGCAGAGATCCTCCCGCATGAGTGGTTCGCCGCCTGAGAGAACGACAACAGGCGTTCCGACATCCCGTATCTGGTCGATGACCGCCAGCGCCTCGTCCGTGGACAGCACTCCCACAGATTCATGCTCCCCTGCCTTTGCATAGCAGTGGGTGCACTTCAGCGGACATCTGAGCGTGATATTCCACGAGATGAGACGCGGCGCAGATGCTACGCGGGTATGGCAATCGGGCATTTCTATCTCTGACTCATTAAAAATACTAGGGTAAAAAATGTTTGGTACAGGCACACTGCCAATTTTCCGGCCATATCTCTCGCATCTGTCGCTGTTGATTCTGCGGCCTGGTGACAGAATACGGGTCTGGCCAGATTTCCAAAACTGGTTCAGGAGATGAATAGCGGTCTATGCCGCACCGGAAGAGGGTGCCGGATCACGAAGTTTAAGAATACAGGAAAAGAAGGATTGCTCACAGGATGAGTTCTTGCCAGTGTCCGCAAGGGTCCTGGAACGAGGTGAATGAAAGATGGAGAAGAAGAAAAAGCTGACAACCGCTGCCGGGGCACCGGTCCCGGAGAACGACAATGCCATGACGGCCGGGCCCCGTGGCCCAATGCTCCTGCAGGACGTCTGGTACCTTGAGAAACTTGCACACTTTGACCGTGAAGTTATCCCCGAACGGCGCATGCACGCCAAGGGTTCTGGAGCATTCGGCACATTCACGACCACCCATGATATCACGAGATACACCCGGGCGAAGATCTTCGAAAAGATTGGCAAGGAGACCGAATGTTTTCTTCGGTTCTCGACAGTCGCCGGCGAGCGCGGAGCCGCGGATGCCGAGCGGGACATTCGGGGATTTGCCATGAAGTTCTACACCGAGGAGGGTAACTGGGACCTTGTCGGCAACAATACTCCTGTCTTCTTCATACGTGACCCGCACAAGTTCCCGGACCTCAACCGTGCGGTCAAGCGGGATCCCCGCACCAACCTGCGTTCGGCCTTGAACAACTGGGACTACTGGACAAACCTCCCCGAAGCACTGCACCAGGTGACCATTGTCATGAGTGACCGGGGCATCCCATACTCCTTCCGCCACATGCACGGGTTCGGAAGCCACACGTACAGCATGATAAACAGGAAAAACGAGCGGGTCTGGGTGAAGTTCCACTTAAAGACACAGCAGGGTATCAAAAACCTGACCGACGAGGAGGCGTGCGAGATCGTCGGGAAGGACCGTGAGAGCAACGGGCGCGATCTCTATGAGAGCATCGAAAAAGGCGATTTTCCCAGGTGGAAGATGTACATCCAGGTGATGACCGATGAACAGGCACAGAAGATGCCGTACAACCCGTTCGACCTGACGAAGGTCTGGTACCACAAGGACTTCCCTCTCATCGAGGTCGGTATTCTCGAGCTGAACCGAAACCCGGACAACTACTACCAGGATGTGGAGCAGGCCGCGTTCAACCCTGCCGCGGTGGTCCCGGGTATCGGCTTCTCGCCTGATAAGATGCTGCAGGGCCGGCTCTTCTCGTACGGGGACGCCCAACGGTACCGTCTCGGGATCAACCACCACCAGATCCCGGTCAACAGCGCGAAGAACGCCGTCGCCCATGCCTCCCACAGGGACGGGCAGATGCGGGTCGACGGGAACCACGGCTCGACACTCGGCTACACCCCGAACAGTTTCGGGGAATGGGAGGCACAGCCCGAGTACACGGAGCCTCCGCTCGAACTCTCGGGGGCTGCGAAGGCCTGGAACTTCAGGGAGGACGACAGCGATTATTATACCCAGCCGGGCAAGCTCTTCCGCCTCATGAGTAAAGCCCAGCAGACGGAACTCTTTGAGAATACTGCCCGTGCCATGGGAGATATCCCCGAGTTCATCAAGATCCGGCACATACAAAATTGCCTGAAAGCCGACGAGTCATACGGAATGGGGGTTGCCAGGGCACTGGGAATCCCGCCCGAAAAAGTGATGTGAGGAATTTTTCAATTCCGAGGGAACTTCCTTTTTTCGGGGTATACAGGTAATCATCTTTCTGGCCATTGTCTATGGGAAAGGCCACGAACAACGTGGATCCCGACACAAGAGCCCCCATTGAACGGACACGTGTTGTTCCACCGGATCGAAGCAGGTGTGACAACTTTTGCGATCAGCAAAGAACATCATGATGAGATCGGCATCGCGTCTGTTGATCCGGTCCGATGCCAATGCAGCATCAATCAAATGCATGCCATTTCCTGCTTTAATAAGAGAGAAATAGTGGTAAGATGAAAACTTCGGCCCGTCCCGTAGCGGCTATCGTGGAAGATACCAGAAAAACGGCTCAGAAAAGATGTATAAAAAAAGATTCTGTGAGGGATTTGAACCCAGTGTCAGTATGCCTCAGCCCGGATTTGAACCGGGGACAACCAGATCTTCAGTCTGGCGCTCTCCCAAACTGAGCTACTGAGGCGGGCTTATGATATTCAACCTCCGGGTTGATAAATGATCTGATTTTTTACACCGGATTCATCTTCCGTTCTTTTTTTATGTCCGGCAGTTGGATTCAATGAGGATGGCACTACCTGGTGGGGATGGTACAAAAC
>DUGV01000209.1 GCA_013331225.1 Methanolinea sp. | reverse complement strand
GTCTGTATAATGTCCTCATCCTCCTGACTCACGGGTTTATTTTTTTCCAATGAAAATGGACCACACCATTTTCATTTTCAAAAATTGCCAGGCATCACCCGTAAAAGATCATTGGGCTCTGAATGGGTGCCGGGATACACGCTCTGGCGGAATATCGGATTAAGACTCCAGAATCGCCGTTTGAAGGAAAAAACGCGCAGCAGGAGACACGCATCCTGCCAGGGTTAACGAAACATTTATTATTTGTAACCTGGAAAAGACCATTACCTGTTTTCGGTCAAGGTGGCAACGAACGAAACAGTGCGGAGAAAAGNNATAGCGGGAGAAGGAAGAGATCATACCGCGATCATTGCGGGGCAGTCAAAAGAGGACAGGAGAATACCTGCCCCGGCGGTCCCGGGGTTAATATTCCCTATATCATTGCATCCCGAACAGGAGCAGCGAGGGACGGACCGCGATTCCCGGACACATGAGCCGCCCAGGACCGGGAGGAGGGGATTTTCATGAAACCAGGGAATCAGATCGGGATCACAGGGAAAGGAGCCGGATATGCAGCTCTTATCATCGCCGGGATTCTCCTCGTCTGCACGGTTGCCTCTGCCGACGAGGTGTTGCCTCTCCCGGATTTTACAAGGATAAGCGAGGGCGGATTTGGTGATCCGCAGAACAACTACGCGTGGGCAGTCGCCGAGTTCAACGGCGACCTGTACGTGGGGACAGGCCGGAACATCCCGTATTTTGTTGCCCAGGCAATGAAAGCGAGAGGGACATTCCCCGCCAACTGGACCCTCTCCTTTTTAACAACCCCGTCCGGATCGCCCCCGCCGCCGCTTGTGCTTCCCAACCACACGCCACCATCCCAGGAGGACGTGATCGAGTGGTCAAATGACATGCGGGCGGAGATATGGAGGTATTCCGGGGACTCCTGGGAACGCGTGCACCAGGCCACCACGTTCATCAATCCCGCGAACGGGTACACTTATCCTGAAGGGATCGGATACCGGGCCATGACAACGTTTTCCGATGTCAATGGGACAGAAGGCATCTACGCAGGAGTCGGGTTCGGATTCGGCCCTATCCTTGTCGTCGGTTCCACCGATGGTGATACCTGGGTGCCAATCAGGACCTCGAGTATTCCCAGCCGGGACACGAGGGCCATGATCTCCCACAATGGCAGGCTCTACATGGGAACAGGTGAAGGGATTTATGCCACCGGTTCGCCCTCTCCCCACGAGGACAACTGGGTGAAGGTGGCGGATTTCCAGACCTCATCCCTCGAAAGTTATAACGGATACCTCTATGCAGGGACCGGGAACCCCATCGGTCCTTCGGAGACGAACGGCTTTGAGGTATGGAGGAGCACCACGGCATCACCTGAAGGCCCGGACGACTGGGTGAAGGTGGTATCCGGCGGGGCCGGGGACGCCTGGAACGTCCTTGCCGCGACAATGAGAGAGTACGATGGAGACCTCTACGTGGGTTCGATGAACCTCCCGTTCGGCACCGGGACCGAGGGTGTCAAGGGGTTCGACCTCATCCGCCTTGATTCCGATGATTCCTGGGACCTGATTGTCGGGAACATCCATCCCAGGATCCCGACCTACCCGCGTGGCCTTCCGATGAGCGGGTGGCCGTCCGGGTATGCGAACCCCTTCAACCTCTATGCATGGTCGATGGAAGAGTACCACGACGACCTGTACCTCGGTTCCTTTGATATCTTCTCCTTTGGCCGATTCATCGAAGAGGTCCCTGGAGGCACTGATATTCTGTTTGAGGCACTCGAATCGCTCGAAAGAGGGGAGATGTCCGGGGAGTTTTCCGAAGAGCTCGAAGTGCTCCGCGATATGGACCTTGAACACATGGAAGAGGTAGACCTCGCTTTGATCATCAAGCTCCTTGCAATCCACTTCGGGGGAGCGGATCTCTGGAGGAGCCAGGACGGTGTTCACTGGGTCCCGATGAACCTGAACGGTCTTGGAGACCCGGACAACTACGGGCTCCGGACNNCCCGTTTGCGGGGTGCCAGGTATGGGTTGCGACGACTCCTGATCCGGAACCGCCCGTCGCCGATTTCTTCGCGATTCCACGAAGCGGCGATGAACCACTCTCGGTCATATTTGCGGACCAGTCAACAGGAGGTCATCTCTCGTATTACTGGGACTTTGGTGACGGGACGTATTCGACCAAGAAGGAAAATGTACATACGTACGTCTCGGCCGGAACCTACAACGTGACACTTACGGTCACGAACTCCGCCGGGTCGAGCACAGAATGCAGGGAGAAATATATCAAGGTCACAAAGGATGAGCCCCTGAAGGCGAATTTCACCTCCAACCTCACCATTGGGGCAGTCCCTGTCACCGTCCAGTTTTATGATACTTCAACTGGAAGCCCGAGTTCATGGTCATGGGTGTTCCAGAAAGACTCGTACTACCTGTTGCGCGATGCCGCAACGAAACAGGCAATTCCCTATTTAGGCAACGAATTCTCGGCCGAGAAAGACCCGGTTGTCATCTACACCTCCCCTGGGAACTACTCGGTGAGCCTTACCGTCAGCAGGACCGGTGAGACAGACACCGTCACGAAAGAGGGGTACATCCAGGTCGATCCCCCTGCACCGGAAGCAGACTTCAATGCATACCCAATGGAGGGCGATGCGCCCCTTGAGGTAGAGTTCTGGGAGATGGTTCCATATTCCTGGTGTTATGACGAATTCCTCTGGGACTTTGGTGACGGGACAACAGGGAGCGGGAGCTGGCTGTATCATACCTTTGATGCCCCCGGCCTCTATAACGTCACTCTGACCGTAACGAGCGCGTACGGCAACAGCACGCTCACAAAGGAAGGGTTCATCAATGTTACGCAGTCCCTGCCCCCGGTCCCTGACTTCGAGGCCAGCCCGCTGTCAGGGAGTGCGCCACTTGGCATTGCCTTTACCGACACCTCGACAGGCCTCGTCACCTCCCGGCTGTGGGACTTTGGGGATGGGACGAATGAATGGCGCAACGAGAGCACGGATGTCGATCACACGTATCCCTTCCCCGGCCCCTACACCGTCTCGCTGACGGTTGGCAATGCCGCGGGACAGGAGACAGTTACAAAGCCAGGATACATCCAGGTGTCGTCATCCGGTGCACCTCCCATGGCATTCTTCACGATGAGGCCGATGTCTGGTATTGCTCCGTTGACCGTTGCCTTTACTGACCGCTCGATGGGGACGCCACTTGCGTGGGAGTGGAACTTCGGGGATGGAACCACCTCCACGGAGCAGAACCCTGTGCACACCTATACCGGGACCGGGACTTACACGGTCACCCTGAGAGTCTTCAACCATGGCGGGAGCAATTCGCACTCTTCCTATGTCTTCGTGAGATCGGCGTCTACCGTGTTCCTGCCCGTCACCACGTCTTCTTCGGGAACTGCCGCTCCCACGGCCACTGCAACGCCTGCGCCTCCGCTGATGCCGGGCCGGGCTCCAATCTCCTTCTTCATGGTGAGTAAAAGCATTGGGTTTGCCCCGATGACTGTTGCGTTTACTGACATGTCCTTCAATGGCCCGACCTCGTGGGACTGGAACTTTGGCGATGGCCAGACCTCGACTATCAGGAGCCCGTCCCACACGTTCATAATTCCGGGGACGTATTCGGTTTCCCTCAAGGTGGCGAATACGCACGGGGAGAGCACCACCTCACGCCGCATATACGTGAGGTGATGGTCGGACTCCTCCCTTATTTTTGCGAGGATTTCCCGGGTTGCATCGTGAGATACCTCTGCATGCTGTGGTAATTTTCGTCAACCAATTGACCTTACACATAGGTATATAAGTTCCATCGCGTATTCTCCTGCAGTATGAACATAGTAGCAGATCTCATGAAACAGGTAGCGACGGGAGACAATCTCTCCATGATCAGCAAATCTGTCGGTTCGGATGAGAAGAGTGTGCAGTCCGCACTTGGTATGGGCCTTCCGATGATCATGGGCTCCATGGCACAGACCTCACAGAAACCGGGTGGAGCAGACATGATCACGTCAATGATGGGGCAGATGGGAGGGAGTAACCCCCTTGATAACCTGGGTGGCTTCCTTGGCAGTTCAGCCGCATCCGGGGGATCCGGGATGGCAAGCAGCCTTCTCGGAAGCCAGATGGCGCCGATCTCGAATGCGATTGCACAGAAGACCGGTCTTCCCTCTGCAGTGGTTGAAAAGATCCTCGCCATCGCGACCCCGATGGTCATGGGGTACGTCACGAAGAGCATGGGTGGCAAACAGATGGACCAGCAGGGCCTCACCAGCCTCCTCGGCGAGCAGTCGAAGATGGCGATGCAGTCATCACCGGATGCCGCACGCATGGCAGAGCAGATGCTGGGATCGCAGAAAGAGGCAGCCGGCGTCTCGGGAATCTTCAAAAAATTCCTCGGGAAATAATCAGAACCATATTAATTTCCTCATTTTTCGAGATGCTACCCGGTATATTCCTGGCAATTGACGAAAGAGGACACTCTACCCTTCACATGATCGTCATCATTACACGTGTCCCATCCGAACACGGATGATGTGACCCCTGACCTTTCTCAATGAAAAGGCATCTCCCTTTGCGACACGCTCCATGATCCCGGGATTTTACCTATTGTTGTGCGGAACGCCTGCCATTCAGTTGATTCCGCCGTTCACCTATTCCGTCGCGTGAAACCGGAATCTGGGCTGGAGTTTTCAAAATATTAATTGGAAACGTATGCCACGTGGAATATTGTTAAATACTCGTGTCCCTTATTGGGGTTTTGATCGTTATGGCAACAACAGACATAGCTACACAGACCATGACCTCCCTCGGTGATTCCCTGACCCAGATGTTCTCCTCGGTTGTCGCATACATCCCATACCTCATTGCAGCAATCATCATCCTGCTCATCGGGTGGGTTGTCGGCCGGGTTCTCGGTTCTCTCGTATCGAAGATCCTCGACAAGGTGGGAGTTGACGACGCACTCCGGAAGACCAGCCTTGGAAAGGCGATTGAAGGGACGGGAATGCATATTGTACGGCTCTTTGATCTCATTGTCAGATGGTTCATCTACCTGATTGCAATCGCCGCCGCGGCAAGCGTCCTTCAGATCGGATTCATCAGCGAACTCTTCGAGAAGATCATCCTCTACATGCCCCACGTCGCGATGTTCCTTATCATCCTGGTTGCAGGGTTCGTCATCGTCGACTACTTCTCGGACCTGATGCATGCATGGGGAAAGACCCAGAATATCGAGTTCCTTGGTGTCATCATCATGCTGCTGCGGGTATTCTTCTACTTCGTGGTCCTGATTCTCGCGCTCTCCCAGCTGCTGATCGACCTTACAATCATCTACACGTTCATCACGCCGATTGCATGGGGTGTGGGGATTGGAGTTGGTGTCGGCGTCGCGGTGTTCCTGGCATTTGGCTTAAAGGACCGTGCCCCTGAGATGATAGACAACATGCTGAAGAAGATCATCAAGTAATTCCCCTTTTTTTCCCTCTGCCATTGCAGCATTCATCCTCTCCCGATAACCGGGAGTATACGCACAGTCTCTTATCGGATACGATAATGGGAATCCATTCATCATGCCTGAATAGCGGTGGCTGAAGGAGAATAGAGTCGCCGGGGAAAGCCATGAACGACCGGAAGGCGGGGAATTCGCTTTCCGCAACCTGTCGCAGGGCAACCCTGGCGCCTGACGCTACAGGTCAATAAAAATATTGTTGGGTTATATGAGTGCCGAGGTGATGCCGATGACCCCGGACTGGATGATGACTGCGGTCGCAATGATGACTCCTGCCATCAGGAGGGCAACCGCGACATTTCCTTTCTTCAATTCCTCGAACTCGTTGAGTCCCTTCGTGAGCCGGTCCATGACGTGCAGCGCAAAGTAGCTGACCGCGACGGCAAGGATGATGCCGAGGATCAGCTGGATGACTGCGGCGATGAGCGAGAACCAGTCCCCTGCAAGAGCGTTCATGATACCTATGGAGATCCCGGCGATCCCGGACTGTACCACGATAGCGATGGCAAAGAGGATGGAGGCGATGACGATGCCCACCGCGACATTGCCTTTTCTGAGTTCAGCGGCCTCGTCCATTCCCTTGGTGATCTTCGAGAACGTGGCGTACCCGATGTAGAGGGCTGCTACTGCCAGGATTATGGCGATGACGAGCTGAATCAGTCCAACGAATGCGTTTACTATATCCATCTGTTACACCTCAGAGGATCCATGGGGATGAGGGCTTAAATTCATTTCCGCAAACAATCGCTGCGTAATGTTACAAATCCGACGTGTTTGCTTGTATTTGTACAATACAACAAATGGGCATGCCCGACTGCGTTTATGCCAGTCCACACCCGCGTCCGGTGCACTTTTACGAGTACCTGTATTCGTATTGCAGGAGGAGAGAACACACAAGATACCGGTGATGGAGGTGGCAGCACCGCTCTGGAAGGTTCGTCTGGATGAGTGATGTCTCACGCATCAGCAGCCCTGCGAAAAGGGAACTCTTATCCGATGCCTCTGGACAGCAATCCCTCAAAAACCCTGCCATAGCGATTCGTCGCAGATCAGTGCTCCCCATGTATCCGGAGGGCCTCGCAGAGGAGGGACGAGGAGATCCAGGCATACTCCCGCATGTAATCATTTACGCTCACGAATGCTGGGACACAGAGCGTGTAATAGAGGAGCGCCAGGTAATACTGCAGGATGTCCTCGTCGAGCAGCGTGATGGTGTCGGCGTACCGCCTGAGCTGATGGACTACCTGGAATGCCTTTGCGATATCCGGGTCAGCGATACCTTCGGGAAGCGAAGGGATCTCGCCGAGCTTTTTTGGGGTCAGGAAGACCTGCTCAAGTGCGACAAGCTCAAAGAGGCGTTCCTGCGACTCGATGGGAATCATCTCCAGCTTCAGCACGGATTCAAGTTTTGCGACGTCACGCAGGATGTGCGAGTGCCCGGTCATCGCAAAGTCGATCAACCAGAGGTTCTGCTCGTCGTCCATCAGCACGTTCTTCATGTTCAGGTCACCGTGGACCGACCCCTCGTACACGCTCCAAGTCCGCGATCGGCGGTCCGGGAGAATGTGTTCCATGAAGTGCAGGGGGTTTGCCGACCTCCCCAGTCCGAAGGGGAGATCGATTGTCTCGTCCGCCGCGGTGATGCTGTAGCGGGATTCTGCCCACCTGCGGACATCCTCGTACCGGAAGATGTCGCTGTAGACATCGTACAGGGGAAGGTCCCGGAGCCGCGGCTGGCCGTACCATGCCCTGAGCACTCTCCTGAAGAGGATATCGAAGATCGCGAGCACCTCTTCTGTCGGATGGGTGAGGTAATAGTCCTCGAGCGAGAAGATGCGGCTCTGGGGCCCCTGGATCCCGACGAACGTGTAGAGGATGCCGCCGTACTAGCCGCTTCGCGCCTTCTGGATGATCTGGGTCGCGTTATTCTGGATATACCGTTTCACATGCCCCTCGTACCCCTCGATCTCCGCCCGGATGTTCTCCCACCGGTCGAGTTTTAATACAAAAGGCATCTCTCTCCTGCCGCTGCGGTCGTAGGCATCGTCGCGGAAGACGAGCGACCCGGAATAGCCGCCGGATATCGGGTGGAGGCGCACCTCCGAGCAGTCATGGTGAACACTCTTCGTGATCCGCTCGTAGTCGGGGTTCCATCCCGGGACATCCCCCTCAAAGACGATCGTGGTGCCGGTATGAAGCCGGATGTCGGAGATGACGAAGAGCTGGAGAGTCGCCTGAAATATCCTCGTGCGGGGCGAGAGATGACGGAGGAGCGCCTGCACATCCGAGGAAAGCCCGCGTGCGACCGCCTCGCAGGCGGACTCACCCTCGCCTGCAGCGAGATCCCGGAAGACGAGCGCTGTGGCCCGTGGGACGATGCCCGGTCTTCCGGGAAGGTGGCGGACCAGCGCATCGGTGACCACTCCCCCCAGGTGATCCGGGAGGGCTGCAGCATCGACAATAACCGCACATCCCGCGAGCGTGGCAGTTGGAGGCGTGCCTTCCGCCGGATTGAGGGTCTGCACGTCCGGAGATTCGGCGCAGAACGAGGTGCAGAGAACACCACAGTAGCGGGGATCCATCTCTTTTGCAATCTCATGGAGGGAATCGAAGAGATCCGAGAGCGTGATTCCGCCCGGTGATCCGGCATGCACCCGGACCTCGCACCCGGGTGGCGCGGAAGGAGAGATGAGAAACGAGGTGGCGAGCGGGATTCTTGCCACATTCTTCTCGAGGACCAGGTAGTCGAGGGTGTCGCCGCTGTCAGGGAGGACCCACGCCGCGATGTGCCCGACAGACAAAAAGTCCCCCATCGCGCTCTCCTCATCGTCATCCGGGAGGCCTGGTGAACCGAATCCGAGGGAACATGCGGACACGGGGATCGTGACTGGGATGGCGGGGCCAGTGTCCCTTCCTCCACTCCTCTCATCGGTGGGAAATCCGGTAATATCAAGGGTGCAGGCATCCTGCCCCGTGCAGGTGGCAACAAACTCCGCGCCCCTGGTCTGCACGGCGAGAGGGGCGTGTCCGGGAACTCCAATTTCCCGTCCGACCGTTGCCCTTGCCGCCCGGACCGCCTCTTTGCGGGTGGAATGGATGGAGAGCACGGTAGAGAAACCCGTCATATCGAGGACCGAGCGGGGATAGGGCTGGAGACATGAGAGGTGGATTCGACCGCCCCTCTCCTTCATCCTCTTCTCGGTTGCAACAATTGTCCTGATGCCGGCGCTGCTCATGTAGGTGACTCCCGACATGTCAAAGATTATCGTGCTGTCGGTCTCACGGAGGAGATCTTTCAGCACCGCGTCTATCTCCACGGCCCCCTGCGCATCGAGCCTTCCCTCAAGGGAGAGGACCATGACTTCTCCTTCACGCATCGTTACGCTCTTCACCAGGGATCACCAGTTACCGGCAGCAATACTACTATCAACGTCGCAAATGCGGATAAATGCCTCGGAAAAATCGGCCGGCAAAAAAAGGGGGTATTGTGGGATTAAAATCAAATGTCGTCGATTGATTCCGGAACCAATGACAATCTGGGCAAAAACCCAATCCCTCTCCGATTAGCCCTTCTGCGCCGCGATGACACAGAACCCTGCCCGGGGATCCACAGCGGTGACCCAAAACCCGTTATTATCGAGGAGAGATAACACCTCCTCCTTGGTATAGAAGCGTGCACAGGAGAGAAATCGTCCCTTCCCTCCCTCATAGAGGTATTTTTGGTGTATTGGGCCGCCGCGTTCGATGAACGCAATCACGACAGCGCCCCCGGGGACGAGGATTCGCTGCAGTTCGGCGAGCACCCGGGAGGGGTCTTCCAGGAAGCAGATGACGGTCACCATCAGGACTGACGGGATGGATGCGTCCCTGAAGGGGATTGCCTCGCCGATTGCCCGGATAACCTCGATCCCCCTCCATCGCGCCATCCGGCAGAGCGCCACCGAGGGCTCGACCCCGAGCCCGATCCCGAGCGGTGCGGCAAACCGTCCCGATCCCGCTCCCACTTCGAGGGAAAAGGGGGCTATGGGAGGGGAAAGTGCGCGAACCCGGCCGAGTTCTGAACGGTACTCGGCGGGGTGCTCCTCGAACCAGAGGTCATAGTCCTCCGCATACCGCTCGAAGACATCTTCGGGCACGAATATTCCCCCGCTCACTCCCCGTGGCGGCGTCGGCGGACCCGCCCGGCGACTGCCTCCTCCCGCTGTTTCAGGCCGGAGAGATCGGTCTTCTCATCCTTGAACGAAGAGAAGAGGGAGTAGGCAAAGTCCACCGTGAGGTCCATCACCTCTTTTTTGAACCTCACCTCGACAGTCGTGTCGCCGGCAAACCCCTTGATGGAGAACC
>DUGV01000163.1:3054-3415 GCA_013331225.1 Methanolinea sp. | reverse complement strand
TGAACTCTGATGATCGCAGAATGGCTGATCCTCCTGTTCCTCTCCATCGGCATCATCTTCAACACCCTCGGGGTTATGGGGCTGCTCCGGTTCCCTGATGTGTATACGAGAATGCACGCAGCCACGAAAGCGACCACGTTTGGGTCAGTCTTCACCGGTTTTGCCGTGATAGCGTACGCTGCAGCATCCTATTTCGACACCACGGATTCACAATTCATCATCCTGGGACTCCACACGATACTTGCCGTGACCGCTCTCGCGTTTACCAATGCCGTGAGTTCGCACGCGCTTGCCCGTGCCGCCCACAAGAGTGGTATTGCACCCGCGCCATCTGTCGTTGACCGGCTGAAGGAGGCGGGAA
>DUGV01000163.1:0-2978 GCA_013331225.1 Methanolinea sp. | reverse complement strand
TGCAGGCCCCGGACGTTGCCATCGCCCAGGCTGCAATCGGTGCAGGCATTACGACGGCAATATTCATCATGGCAATCCGGGCAACCGGGCGACACGAGGAGGGTTCAGCATGAGGCGTGAGCTCTCGGTGGCAATCGTCCTGATCCTCGGTGCCTTCCTGATGCTGATTCCCCTCGGCATCACCTTCGGGGATCCTGAACATTCTGCCATGGACGATTATTTTATCAGAAACGGGCAGGGACAGACAGCAGCGAACAATATCGTCACAGCCATTCTCTTCGACTATCGTGGATTTGATACTCTCGGGGAATCCACGATCCTGTTCACCGCGGTTGTCGGAGTCGGGCTCATGTTCCGGAAACTGATGCGGGGTGATGCCGATGAGGATGAGTAAGATCGTCCGGGTGTCTGCAGACCTGCTCTATGCCGGGATCCTGATCTTTGGGTTCTACGTGATCATGCATGGGCACCTCACACCTGGCGGAGGGTTCCAGGGGGGTGCAGTCATTGCAACGGCACTGGCGCTGATCGTTGTCGCTTATTCATACGAGGATCTGCTGGCAATGGCTGGCAAGCTGCGGCTCATTGTGCAGGAGTCGGCCGGGCTCATCCTCTTCCTCTGTATAGCACTGGCCGCAGTGGCAATCGGGACTACCGTGTTCGCAAACTACCTTGCAAACACCGGCTCGCTCTTTGGTATGACCGTCCCCTTCGGAACGAACCCCGGCGAACTGAATACCGGGGGAGTCATACCCCTCATGAACATCGCGGTAGGACTGGAGGTCTGGGCGGCACTCGGTCTTGTGATACTGTACCTGCTCTCCGGTGTCAGCGAAAAGGAGGCCTGAAATGTTTTTGAATTTGCCATTTTTCGTGGTCGTACTCCTTGCCCTGATCGGCATCGCAACGATACTCCTGAAGCGAAACCTGATCAAGATCATTCTGGGAGTCACGATCCTGGCTTCATCGGTCAACCTCTTCCTCGTCACGCTCGGGTACCGGGAGGGCGGCATCGCACCGATTTATACCCTCGCCCCTGGCGGGGTGATGGTCATGCCCACCCCGCATGCACTCACCCTGACAAATATCGTGATTGGGGTTGCAACGACTGCGCTGCTGCTATCCTTTGCGATTATCATCCACAGGAAGTACGGGACCGTGAATGTCGATGAGATCAGGGAGCTGAGAGAATGATCGCTGCAATCATCGCCAATGCACCTGCACTGCTCATAGGAATTCCGCTGCTTGGGGCATTCTTCTCCCCGCTGATCGGGAGGATTTCACGGGATGCCCGCGCACTCTGGGTACTTGCCATCATCACCCTTACCACCCTGGTCGGGCTCCTCACCGCATACCTCGTGTACACCGGGGGGACCGTGATCTATGTCTTTGGAGCGGCTGCCACCACCCTCTCCATCCCCGCGGATTCGGGTGGGATCCCGGTCCGTATCCTCCTGACCCTGGATGCACTGAGTGCCCTGATGGTGATCATAACAGTTACCGTTGGATTTTCTGTTATCCTCTATTCCCTCTCGAGTGACTCCCGCAGATCCAGTCTCGAGGCATACTACACGCTCTTCCTTCTCATGATCGCATCGGTCCTTGGGATGGTCGGAACAGGCGATATCTTCAACTTTTTCGTCTTCCTTGAGATCTCCTCGCTCGCTGCAGCCGGCCTCGTGGCATACAAGGTCGAGAAAGGAAGGGCCGTGGAGGCAGGCCTCAAATACCTGATGGTGAGCATGATCGGGGGGATCTTCTTCCTGTTCGCCATAGCGATCCTGTATGGCCAGTACAATGCACTCAATATCGCGATGCTTGCCAGGATGATACAGTGGACCCCTCTCGACAAGCTCGCCCTCGTCCTGATGATTACCGCCCTCGCTGCAAAATGCGGGGCGGTTCCGATGCACTTCTGGACACCCGATGCCTATTCCATGGCGCCCTCTGCGGTGACCGCGATGCTGGTGGTGGTGAGCCAGGCGAGTCTCTACGGGCTCTTCCGGATCTGCTTTACCCTGTACGGGCTCTCCCTCTCATACGTGGTCATCGGGTGGGTGATCATCATTCTCGGACTGCTCTCGATGGTAGTCGGTGTAACGATGGCAATCCCCCAAAAAGACATCAAGCGGCTGATGGCCTACCATGCCGTATCCCAGACCGGGTACATGCTGCTCGGTGTCGGTGTGGGGCTTGCCGTACTCGGCGACCAGGCACTGCTCAGTTCCTTTGGGATGACCGCAATGGAAGGCGGCATCTTCCACATCATGAACCACGCGATATACAAGGGACTCCTGTTCCTGACTGCCGGTGCTATCATCTACCAGGTCGGGACAAGTGATCTGAACAGAATGGGAGGCCTGGGGCACAGGATGAAATGGACGATGATCTTTTTTATCATCGGTGCCCTCGCTATTGCCGGGATCCCACCTTTTAATGGTTTTGCATCGAAATTCCTTATCTACGAGTCTGTGTTTGCCTTCAACCCCGTCCTCTCGATCATCGCAATGGTGGTAAGTATTCTCACCCTGGCCTCGTTTGTGAAGGTATTCCATTCCGTCTTCATGGGTCCCCCCCTCCCTGAATTCCAGCATGTAAAGGAGGCGCCGCACACGATGCTGATCGGGATGACAATACTCGCTGCCCTCGTGATAATATCCGGGATCTTCCCTGCGTTCTTCGTCGAGCACCTGATCGCCCCGGCAGCCCATGCACTCGCAGACCAGGGCGCGTACCTGGCTGCAGTCCTGGGAGGTGCATAACCATGGTTGCAGCATCCCTGTCGAGCGGCTTCGGGGTATGGAACCCTCTCATCTGGCTGCTCGTCTTTGCGATCGGGTGTATCATCGCGTACGTGGTCTGGAGGTCCGGAGTATCCGGCTTTAGGAAGGGGACCGGGCAGGGCCGGCCATACCTCTCGGGAAACGAGGAACCGGCCAAAGGTGATGTCCACATCCGGGCAGGAAACCTGTACTGGG
>DUGV01000028.1 GCA_013331225.1 Methanolinea sp. | reverse complement strand
CCGGATGTGTACCGGGTCACTCATCAGTTCAGTGACTTTCTCGATTGATTTTCTGCCTCGGGCCATTAAAACACCACAAAAAAGTGAATATTGTTCCTTATCTGGCGGACTTCGCAATACGCTCGCGTTCTTCCTTCTTGTTCACCGAGTAAGCCTTCATGTCGCCCTTCGAGGCAGCGATCAGCTCGTCTGCCAGGCATACGGCTACCGGCTTCTTGCTCTTGTGGGCTGCCTTGGAGACTGCCTCGGAGAGGAAGTAGAGGGACGTGTTGACCCTCCGGATGGGTGCGGTGTCCACCGACTTCGGGACATTGATACCGCCATACTTCAGCCTGACTGTCTCCTCGCGCTGGCCGGTGTTGGCAATCGCCTCGACGAGGACCTGCACGGGGTTTTTCTTGGTCTTCTTGTGAACGATCTCGAATGCGTCGCGCACGATGCGGGTCGCGAGCTGCTTGTTTCCCGTGTTCATCTCGGACTGCATCAGCCTGTTGATGAGGCGCTCCACGATCAGCATGTTTGCCTTGTTGAACTCCTGGCGGGTGAATTTTCCGGTCGAATGAGGGACGATCACGGGGCTCAGGCTGATGTACCGGACAAGGCTCGGGTCGGTCACCTGCACCTCGCCGAGATCCCACTTGTTGAAGAGGAGCCGGGTTGCGGGTTCTGTCTCTGTCATTTCAGATCACCTGCGTGGTTTCTCCTTGCGTCCGATGACCATCTCGTGGAGGGAGACGTTGTTGACCTTGGTGACAACGTAACGGACCCCGGGGATGTCTCCCATGGACCTCCCCAGTCTCCCGCCTATCCCCTCGATCTCGACCTCATCGTGTTCGTCGATGAAGTTGATGGCCCCATCGCCGACCGCGAATGCAGTGACCTGCCTGCCGTTCTTGATCAGCTGCACCCTCACGCACTTGCGGATGGCAGAGTTCGGCTGCTTGGCCTCTACCCCTATCTTCTCGAGCACGATCCCGCGGGCCTGGGGAGCACCCTCCAGGGGGTCGGACTTGAGGTTGACCCCGCCCTGGCTCCGCACGAATTTCGGGTCGCTCCAGCGGAACTTCTTTGCGTCCTTGAGCAGTTTTCTTGCTGCAAATTTACCCTTACCCATGAAATACCCTCATGTACAAGTTCATTTGTGGTGGACTCAGAATTCACCCAATGTGGATATATAAACGCGCGGTGGCGACTTATATATTATGGAGGAGTCCCCGATTGCCTGTATTGGTTGTATCGCATTGCTAATAATATTATATCCCGTTCCCGCCAAACTTCTCTCATGATCTCCCGTATTTTCAAGGAGGTGCATTGCGACGCGAGCCACAGGCTGCTGCATTACAAGGGGAAATGCGCCTGCCTGCACGGGCACCGGTGGAAGGTGGAAGTGTGGATGGAGGGGCAGGTGGACGGGCGGACCGGCATCCTGGTTGACTACAATACCATAAAAAATGTCATCGAGCGGTACGATCACCAGATCATACTCAACGAGCAGGACCGGATGGTCGCGGCCATTCTTGCATTCCACCCGGTCATCACGACACCAGGAGAGCCCACGAGCGAACTTTTGGCAACCCTGATCGCGGGGATGCTCAACGAAGAGTGCGAAAGGCTGGGTCTCACGGCAAGGGTGACCCGTATCCGCGTCTGGGAATCCCCCACCTGCCATGCAGAAGTGATATATGAAGGTCAGTGAGATATTCCGGAGTATCCAGGGAGAGGGGATACGCCAGGGGAGGCCCTGCACCTTCATCAGGTTCGCCGGATGCAACCTCAACTGCTCATGGTGCGACACCCCCCAGGCCCGTATAGGGGGAAGGGAGATGGACGCAGGCGAGATCAATGCCCGGGTGCGGGAATTGGGCGGCACCTACCTCTGCATCACCGGGGGAGAGCCTCTCCTCCAGGGTGCACCGCTCCTCTCCCTTCTCTCATCCTTCCATTCCTCCGGGTACATGATTGACATCGAGACCAATGGGACTCTTGACTTCTCGCCCTTTCAGGCGCTCGCGAGCATCTGCATGGACGTGAAATGCCCTTCTTCGGGTGAGGAGAGCGACCTTTCACTCCTCTCCCGCATCACCACGAACGACTCGGTCAAGTTCGTGGTCCGGGACGAGGAGGACTGCAGGTACGCCTGCGATGTGCTCATGGAGCATCCCGTCCGTGGGGAGGTCTTTTTCTCCCCGGTGGAAGGATCAGACGCACGCGCCATCGCCCGCTTCCTGATTGATGAGGACCTGCCAGCGCGGCTGCAGTTGCAGCTCCACAAGATCCTGGGGGTGTGCTAGCGCATGCGGGCAGTGTGCCTGCTCTCAGGGGGGATGGACTCGACGACCCTGGCCTACCTGGCAAGGGAGATGGGCTTTCGAATCCTCGCGCTCCACTTCAACTATGGCCAGCGAACAGAGAAGAAGGAGCGTTCCGCTGCAAGGACGATTGCGGCGCTTCTTGAAGCGGAAGAGTTCCGAGAGGTCGATCTCGGCTATCTCTCATCCTTTGGAGCGAGCAGCCTGACGGATCACTCGGTCCCTGTCGACCGCTACAATCCTGAAGGTCTCGATGTTCCCAACACCTATGTCCCGTTCCGGAACGGAAACCTCCTCTCGATCGCCACGAGTTACGCGGAGGCCAGGGGTGCAGAGGCAATCTTCATCGGTGTCCAGTCCCAGGACTACAGCGGGTATCCCGATTGCCGGCCGGCGTTCATCGACGCGTTCCAGAGAGTGATCGACACGGGGACCCGTGGCGAAACATCCATCCGGCTCCATACTCCCTTTATCCATATGAACAAGAAGGAGATCCTCGAGGAGGGGATGCGCCTGAAGGTCCCCTACAAGCATACCTGGTCATGCTACCAGGACGAGGATGCAGCCTGCGGTGCCTGCGGCGCCTGCCATTTCCGGAAGGCCGCGTTTTCTGCGCTCGGGATCACGGATCCCATTCCGTACCGGGGGGAGGAATGACCGATCTGTACAGGGGAAAGAGGCTGTGGGTCGACAGGAAGGAGTACGCCCTTCCCAACGGCTCAAAAGTTGAGAAGGTGGCGGTGCACCCGGGGAATGCCGTGGTCATCCTGCCATTCCGGGCAGACGGTTCCTGCTACCTCATCAGGCAGTACCGGTTCGTGATAGGGGAGTATATCCTCGAAGCGCCCGCAGGGACCCTGAACCCCGGCGAGGACCCCGTCACCGCCGCGCACCGCGAGCTGATCGAGGAGACCGGGTTCCAGGCAGAGACGCTCATCCCCAGGGGCTCTATTTATACCACGCCGGGTTTCTCTGACGAGGTTCTTCACCTCTACGAGGCGCACGGCCTATCCCCCTCCTGCCTTTATGAAAAAGACGACGACGAGATCATCGAACTCATCAGGGTAAGGAGTGAGGATCTCCCCGGGATGATAAGTGACGGCAGGATCTGCGACGCGAAGACGATCAGCATCATCTGCCGCTGTATCGGGGCAACGCGGTGAGACGTGCTCTTTTGTATCCCCTGCCTTGCACTTGCCCTGCTCCCTGTGTTTGCGCGGTGCGTGGATGAGCGCGGCAGGCTATCCGGGGATTATCTGATAAACGAGCATGGCTGCCTCTCCCTGGAATGCCCGGCATGCACCTTAGAAGAGAAGTCCTTCCCAGGAGAGGGAGGGTATTCAGTCACCCGGGTGGCATTCCATACCCCCGAGGGAGATGTCGATGCTTCGCCGCGTTTCCTGACGTTCCTGTCGCAGGCTTCGTGCTCGCACCCGGCGCAACAGGAAGAAGGAAAGACACCGCAACAGGGCAGAGGCGTTCGCACGGTCCGGTTACGCTTTCCTGGTCAGTGACATGAGGGGAAACGGCGGCGAGACCGGGGGATACCCCCTGGACCTTGAGCGCGATTACCAGAGGTCCCTTTCCCACGAGTGGCCCCAATACTCTCTCTCAATATGCGACATCCAGTGCGCCAGGGCATTTCTGCAGGAGAAGACTCATGTACCTGTGTTACGCCATGGAGGAGAGCAGCGGGGGACGGTACGCGGCCATTGCTGTGGCACTGGACCCGGAGTTTGCAGGGTTCATCGGTGTCTCGACCTCGGGATTCTCCCGTGCCGGAGACTCGTAACTCAGGCGATCTCCGGCGGTTCCTCCTCTCAATCGACCCCGATGCCTGTACAGAACGCATGGCACCCCGGAACATATGGATACTCCACTCGCCCGGGGATACGGTCATCCCCTTCGCCGACGGGCAGGCATTATACCAGGTGCTGCCCGAGCCGAAATCGTTCTTCCCCTTCAACGGCACCCACGGGCTCAACGAAGAGGCAGATGCATGGATACCTGGGGAATGTGCGCAAATTTATGGCCCCGCGCGTTGATTCATGTTGAAGCTTTGATATGTCCGCAGAGAGGGAGATGACCGGGACCCCGGAGATGGACGAGGGCCGAAGGCGCTATGAGTTCAAGAAGACCCTTGAGAAGCTTATGGCCAAGCAGGGGAGCGGCACCGAGCTCATATCCCTCTACATACCTCCGGACAAGCAGATCCACGATGTGACTGCGCAGCTCCGGGATGAGTTTGGCCAGTGCGCGAACATCAAGAGCAAGCAGACGCGCACCAACGTCCAGAGCGCCATATCCTCGATCCTCTCGCGGCTCAAGTATTACAAGAACCCCCCGCTTCATGGCATGGCGGTCTTTTGCGGGACCATCCAGCTCCAGGGTGACCGCACCGACCTGGAATGCACCATCATCGAACCTCCCGAACCACTGAACCTCTACATGTACCGGTGCAGTTCGGCATTCGAGCTCGATCCCCTCAAGCAGATGCTCGAGGAGAAGAACGTCTACGGGCTCCTCGTGCTTGACCGGAGAGAAGCATACTGGGGGTTCCTCCGGGGAAACCGGATTGAGCCGATCGGGGGTGTCACCTCGACTGTTCCGGGCAAGCAGAGGAAGGGAGGCCAGTCGAGC
>DUGV01000303.1 GCA_013331225.1 Methanolinea sp. | reverse complement strand
GAGACCACCGTCACCTATATCGAGCCGAGCCGTTACCCGGAAAAGCTCTCCTCTCTCTTCTTCTCCATCTCGATGGCGGGAATGGCTCTCCTCGTCGTCGACGAGATCAATGCGGCGTTCGGGGAGTGCGTCCTGATGCTGGACATGGCGAAGGTGAGAAAGGGAGTCCTTGTACTTCGGAATTACCTTTCCCCCGAACAGGTAGCCCCGCTCATCAAGGGCACAGTGGTCGAGCATTTCCAGGTCCATTCCGATGACCACGGGCAGCTGAGGGAGTTGTTCCTCGAAGAGGCGGCGAACGCATCGCAACCGGCCGGGGGGNNGGGGGGTCGAAGGGAGGATCCGTCCCTGTCGATCATCACTTCCCGGTAAAGGGGGTAGGGATCGTGGTCCTGGGTGGTGTTGCGGAGGGAACTATCCATGCGCACGACCAGATGAAGGTGCTCCCCACCGGGAAGGTTGCCCACCTCCGCTCCATCCAGAAGCACGACGACGATGTCTCCGAGGCGTCGGCAGGGGATCGGGTGGGTCTTGCGCTGAAGGGGGTGGAGGAAGTCGACCTTGACCGCGGATACGTCCTTTCGACCAATCCCTCCCTCGTGTGCTCAAGTATCCTGAACGGGAGGGCCGAGCTGGTCCGGTTCTGGCCTGCGCCCCTGAAAGAGCAGATGATCGTATACCTTGGGCACTGGATGCAGTTCATCCCTGCCAGGATCGCATTTGTGAACAATTCCGGAGATTGGAAGAGACCCGAGATCACGCTCCGGTCAGAGAAAGAACTCGTGTATCCTCCGGGAGCACCGATCCTCATCCATTACCTGGAGGGGGGAAAGCTCCGGGTGGTAGGAAGGATCGTGCCGGCATGAGCGCGGTGTAGTTGGCGTAACCACCCGGAATTTGCAGAGCGGAGGAGCACTCTTGCGGCGTTCCGGGACGTGGACTTAAATAGATATGCGGGAGATAGGTGAAGTTATGGCACTTGGGGATCTCATACCTTGGATCGCAGGGGGCATCATCCTCCTCGTAATTATTGGACTGGTGCTCTATTTTGTCGGGATATACAACCGGTTCTTCAGCCTGAAGAACTCGTCTGAAGCGACACTCGGCCAGATACGGGTGGCCATGAAGAAACGACTCGACATGATCGACCAGCTCCTGGGTGCGGTCAAGAGCTACGCCGCTTTCGAGCGCGAGACCTTCGAGAAGGTCACTGCCATGCGGGCGAGCGTTGGCACTGCGGGCCCGGGCGACCTCAACAAGGTCGAGGCCGAGTCGCGCTCCCTCCTCGGGCGCCTCTTTGCCGTCGCGGAGAATTACCCTGACCTGAAGACGAACGCCACGGTGATGAACCTGATGGACGCGGTCCGGGGTGTCGAGGACGAGATCGCCCGCCAGAGGTATACCTACAACAACATCTCCCAGCAGTACAACACCCTCCGCGACGTGATACCCTCGAATATCGTTGCCAGGATCCTTGGACTGTCCAAGCTCGAGTACCTGGAGTTTGAAGAGGCCATTCAGACACCGCCCAAGATCGCGTTCTGAACGGAGCAGGTCATGGGAGAGACGAGAGAACTCCTGCTCCTGGTCGTGCTCGGCTTCGTGCTGGGTGCAGCTGCAGTACTCGTATCACTGGCCATCCCCGTACTCCTGGAGGGAGACCTGGTCGTTGACCAGTACAGGGCCACGCTCCATGAGGACGGCACGTTCCAGGAGTTCTATACGTACGAGGTGAAGAGCAGCGGGCAGTACCGAATGCTGTACCGATACTGGCAGGACCCGCTCTCGTCCCAGCCGCTCGACTCGCCGTACATCTGGTTCGTGGAGATGGACTATCCGGCAGGCAACGTGGGATACATGAAAGACTGGGCCGGGAAGGTCACACTCTTCGGTGATGATAATCCACTTTACATCCGGTTTGTCGAGGACCATGCCGAGAGAAACGAGGTCGGGATCTACAACCCCGGATATTTTCCAGCCGGAAAGTATACTGTCTCGTATACGTATGTTCTCCATCCTCCTATCGAATATGACAACATTGACGCTCACCTGAACCTTCGCCTTGTGGACGAGCATGTCCCGTTCCGGACTGTCGAGATCCGAATCCCCGAACGGTATGCCGGCGAAGTCTTCCCCCATCCGCCAGGCCTTGCAGTCACGCGTGAGGGCGGAGGGGTGTTGATCAAGGGGAGTGTTGCAGCAGACGAGACCCTTGGTTTTGAGCTGCTCTTTCCGGCTGCTGAAGCAGCGGGCATCCCGGGTTTTTCCAGTTACGTTGAGGATGTGAGGGGAAAGACCCGGGCCGCAAACTCCATCATCCAACAAATCCCCCTCCTGGGTGCATGGGCACTCTACGGTTCCGGGGTCGTGATGATATTCCTCACCCCGCTCCTTCTCCTCCTCATTCACAGGATGTTCGGCCGGGAGAAAGAGTTCACAGTTCCAGAGTTTTTGAGTTTTACCCCCAACCCGGCGATGAAGCCCTGGGCAGTGAACCTCCTTTTCAAGGGGGATGCGATCGAGTTCGACCAGGACGGGTATTATGCCACCCTCCTCGACCTTCATAGAAGGCGCGTGATTACCATCAGAGAGAAGACTGACGGAAAAGGCATTACCATCAACGTGAACGAGTGGCAGTCGGAGGAGCCATACGAGCAGCGGGTGCTGGACTTTCTCCGCAACGTCGAGGAGGAGGGGATCATCGACTCGGACTCCCTCCAGAAGATGGCGGTCCTGGCAAGAAGTGACAGGGAGGTGGAGAAGAGGATGCTTGGATACCAGCAGCAGCTCTCGGGGGTTACGAAAAAGTCAGATCCCCGCCTCATCTCCCAGTATATCGTCGACGGGAGGGACCACCTCTTCCCTCTCCTCTTCGTTGGCATCGCGTTCTGTGCTGTCTCAGTGATGGTGCTCATCGTGGTTCCCGTTCTCGCAGCCATTCTTGGACCCGCAGTTGTCCTTTGGGCCGGGGTGATCGTCCAGTCCGGGGTAGCCCTTGCATTCCCATCCACGCTTTTTGGTCACTGGAAAGACGACCGGTACAAGGAGAAGCTGGAGTGGGATTCGTTTGCCCGTTTCCTCTCAGACCTGGCCCTGATCAAGCAGTACAGCCCCCAGGACATCTCGATGTGGGGTGAATGGCTTGTCTATGGGACGGCGCTCGGGGTGGGTGAGAAGGTGGAGAAGGCAATGGAGACTCTCCACATCAGCCTGCCAGAGGCTGGAGTTCCGCTGGCGATGGGGCTCCGGACCGCGTTTATCCCCGTCCTCGCATTCTCAGCGCCATCGCACGGAGGAAGCGGGGGAGGGTTCGGAGGCGG
>DUGV01000185.1 GCA_013331225.1 Methanolinea sp. | reverse complement strand
TGGAGCCGATGGATGGCTGGGAGACCCTCATGAACATCAAGAATTCCCCCGATCTGAAGAATATCCCCGTAATGATGCTCACTGCAAAGCAGCTCACCCCGAGCGAGGCGCAGGAGTACGGCATCTACATCGAGGATTATATCATGAAGCCCATCACCCACAAGGAGCTCTATGAAGCGATCGAGGGGCAGCTCAACCGGAGGAGGATGATCGAGAACGATATCCTGATGGCCACCGAAGCAGGAGTGGACAAGGAGACCATCGACACGTACAGGCGCCTTCGGAAGAGCATTGACATCAACACCCGCCTCCTCAAGATACTTGAGAGCACGTACAAAGTGAGTGACGAGAAGATGAAGACGGGGGACGAGGCAGGGCTTGCCATCCGGAGCATGAGCATGAACATCAAGTTCCAGAAAGACCAGCTCGAGCAGGTGCGAGACGAGTTTTTTTCCAGGGCGAAGCCGGCGTAAAGGTCGGAAGTTTCTCTTTTTTTGGTGGGAGGGGATTGCGGATCCTCCCTTTAACGCAATAGGACGCGGAATGACTGAACAGAAGGAACATTTTTACTCTCTCCCTATGACAGGGATATCCGGCCGTATAGTCAACGAGTGAGAAAATCCTCATGGAGCAGTATCCCGCGTGAACCCCCGCAGGAGCGCCTCATGGCACTCCTGCTCCCCGCAACAGTGGCCATAGGGCCACTGCTGCTCTTTCATTATGTGATACGAATGGTCTGAATCAACGCAGTGGAAAAGTGTACTGAACGCAATGAACGGAGGGGGTCCCCCCCTCCGGTCTACCCCCGCATACCCCCCGCACCAGTGGCCATAGGGCCACTCCTGCTCATTCATTGTGTGATACAAAAGTCGGGTTCAACTCTTGATGAGACTATATCATGACTTGTGCCCGGAGGGGGTCCCCCCCTCCGGTCTACCCCCGCATACCCCCCGCACCAGTGGCCATAGGGCCACTCCTGCTCATTCATTGTGTGATACGAATGGTCTGAATCAACACAGTGGAAAAGTGTACTGGTTTCAATAAACGGAGGGGGTTCCCCCCTCCGGACCACCCCCGCATACCCCCCGCAGTTGGGGCTTTAGCCCCAACTGCTCATTACACATTCATCGGGATTGACGAGACCACCGCGAGAAGCATTGCCCCGAGAACGAGCACCGCCAGCACGGATGCGATGACAATTGCAAGCACCACCGCGAACGCGGCCTTCGTATCTGGCATGTTATGCAGATCCCTGACCCCGATGACGCCGATGATGACCGACCACACCCCGCCTACCAGAGGGCCGATCACGGGGATCCACCCAAGGAGGAGAGTCGGGGTCAGGTTGTAAAAGACGCTCTTCTCAGTCTGCCAGACACCTTTTCTCCCGCCGAGAAGGTACACCCATATGTGCAGCCAGAACCCGAAGATAACTGCAACGACAAGTGTGACGACAAGGATCACGATAATCCACGAGACAAACAGGATCGGCTCGACCGGGTTTGGGCCCATCGAGGGCAACCCCATGAGGAAAGGGTGGGTGAAGATCTCGATTGCCGTCAGCAGCGCACTCATGATGGCATAGAAGACTGCCAGGATCATCAGGTACTTGACGGTCTCTGCCGCCTCCTCGTCTTTTACCCTCCGGAACGCCTGTGAAGGGTTGAACATGAATCCCCGTATCTTCTCCAGCATGGACGTGCTCATAGTAACCAACTCATTTGCGTGGCGGAATTTTTAATTTTTGCGTATTTCTCCTGGGTTCTTTTTCCCGGGAGAGCAGGAAGTACGGAGGGGACGAAAGTGTCATGCCTGCCTTTGCCCGGCCTTCGCACCAATTCCTCATCTTCGAGAGGGTTTTTCTCCCCGGCCGTCGATACCCTGGGTATGGTCGAGCTGGCTGACCTCTCCTTTGGGTGGATCCTGGTGGTGCTCGGAGCACTCTTCCTGGTGATAGAGACTTCGAGCCCGGGATTCTTCATCGCGGTGCCGGGGACAGTGATGATCATCCTCGGGGTGCTCATCCTCCTGGGAGTGGATATCTTCAGCGGGCCCACGGGGCTCGTGGTCGGCGTGGTGGCCACTGTCGCCGTCTCGATGATCACCATCTGGCTCTACCGCCGGATCAACCCCGGCGAGACGACCCCCACGACCATCAGCCGCGATTCGCTGGTGGGCATGGAGGGGAGAGTTGTCAGGAAGGTCTTCCCGGATTCGCTCTCCGGCAAAGTCCTCATCGCCGGCCAGGAATGGAGCGCCAGGAGTTGGTCCGGAGAGATTCAGCCTGGCGCTACGGTTAGGGTAAAGGCCTCGGAAGGGGTCCATATCATCGTGGAAGAGGTGAAATAAGGCTATGGCTGTAATTGAGACACTCATTACCATATTTTTGATCATTGTAATCGTGATCATCTTTGCAAGGGGGGTGGTGATCGTCCAGCCCTACGAACAGGGGCTCGCCATCCGCCTGGGCAGGTACATCGGGAGAATGAACCCTGGGTTCCGCTGGATTGTACCGCTCGTGACCAACGTAATCAAGATGGACCTCAGGACCCAGGTGATGGATGTCCCATCACAGGAAGTTATCACGAAGGATAACTCGCCAACGAACGTGGATGCTATCGTGTACATCCGGGTCATCGACCCCGAGAAGGCCTTTTTCGAGGTGGTGAACTACCGGATGGCAACCGTAGCTCTTGCCCAGACCAGCCTGAGAGGGATCATCGGTGACATGGAGCTCGATGAAATCCTCTATAACCGGGACATCATTAATACCAAACTCAGGGACATCCTCGACCGCGAGACCGACCAGTGGGGTGTCAAGGTAGAGCGGGTCGAGATCAAGGAAGTGGACCCTGTCGGTGCGGTCAAGCAGGCCATGACCGAGCAGACCGCCGCAGAGCGTGCCCGCCGAGCAGCCATCCTCAGGGCTGACGGGGACAAGCGATCTGCCATCCTTAAAGCTGAAGGTACCAAGCGGAGCATGATCCTGGAGGCGGAAGGTGAGCGCCAGAGCAAGGTGCTCCGGTCTGAAGGGGAGCGGATATCGCGTATCCTCCAGTCCCAGGGAGAAGCCCAGGCACTCCGCATCCTCTCTGTCGGCGCCCAGCCGCTTGATCGTCGGGCGATCACGGTTCTCTCCCTTGACGCCCTGAAAGAAATGGCGAATGGGCAGGCCACCAAGATCATCTTCCCGTTCGAAGTCTCAAGCCTCATGAAGCAGGCAGCGCGGTTCATCGGCGCAAGCGACGAGGTGCCTGAAGAGCCAGCAGTGGCCGGTGTTCCTGATACATCCATCCTTGGCACCATTCCCACCACTGAAGAGGTTACAGAAATCCTCAAGGAGATGGACAAGGTCATCAGGACCGAGGTTGACGTTGACGAGCTCAAGGATATCAGCAAGGGTAGGAAGAAGACGGGGTCTGAACTGGTGGAGGATATCGAGGAGTCCATCGGGAGAGAGGATCAGGGGTGAAGGCCCCGGTCCAGGATTCTCTCCCGCTCTTTTCACTTCTCCTCGGGAAATATTCTGGAAAAGAAGAGATGAAAAGGTCCGCGCTTGCGCTTCCCCGGCAGCGTTCAGATCTTTTCGATGGTCACTTTCACCCGGTCCCCGGCCACAATCCCGTGCCCCTTGGGCACATCGATGTTGAACCACATGCAGCCGGACTGGTCCTGCGTCTTGTCCTGGGACATGAGGCAGTCCTTCTCATCGTTGATGACGGCCACGAACTCGATGACCGAATCGTACTCTGCAATCTTCTTCATAAGGGAAAGGTGATGGGGAAGAATCCCCTCATACCGGCCTGGACGTTACCATCCAGGTGGTACTGTTTGAATAGCTCCACTTGATGATTGCCAGGTCGTGGCAGATCTCGGAGAGGATGGCCATGTTGGTCCCCACCTCCTTCGGGGAGAGACCAAGTTCCTTGGCGATATATTTGGACTTGAAGTAGTGTTTCCCCTTCTCGAGACCTCCCTTGAGGTACTGGACAATCCGGGTCTGAGTTTCATTATACTTATCTCGGATATTTCGTGATGCGTTCACGAGTATCACCTCAGCCGTGAGAGAATGGTACACTTATGCATCTATAAATATATATCTATTCGCCGTGGCATCCAGAAAGAGTTTATACTCGAACTTTCAGCGAATTCGGCTTTATCTAAAGGAATTCTCGACACTTACCTAAGGGAAAGATTGCAGGGGATGGTAATTAAAAGAACAGGAGGGGCTCAACCTGGCATCCCGGCCTGGACAATGGAGATCTTATCAATGAGGCCACCTAAGACCTCCTCACGCATCCCTTCCACGAACTTGATGCTCCCTACGACAAGGTGCCCGCCTCCAGAGATGCCGCCGCCGGGGATCTCGTCCCGGAGCTCCCTCACCATCTTCGGGATGTTCATCATGACGCCACGTGAACGGAGCACAGCGAAATCGGGTCCAAAGCCGATCGTCACGACAGGCGACCCGGCATGCTGCTGGCAGAGGCGGTCGTGCACCTCGCCTGATGTCTTGCCGGGGGGCGGGAAGGTGAACTTGTGTGCATGGATCTCGACATCGAGAAGGAAGAGTTCTGCCCCGTTCCGAAGCGTCCGGTGCACGACGTGGGGCATGCAGGCACTCATCTGGTCCTGGATGGCAAGGTTTGCTCCCTCGACCTGGAGGGCCACGAGTTTCTTGTGCCGCGAGGTGTTCCCTGCAAGGTTCAGGAGGTCTTTTACAAGCTCCCGGCCATCGTTGAACCGGAGCCAGAACTGCTGGTAATCAAGCGCGAGCGCGATGTCCTTGCAGTCCTGCTCCGAGTACGCGTCCTGGACAAGTGAGAGGTAGCGGGCACGCTCCGGCGCCTCGCTCCTGTCGCCGACCGCCGCCACGGCCGGGAGGTGCCGGATAAGGTTCTCGACCGACGGGTTGATCATCCGCGCCACCTCGGTTCCTAGCATCCCGGCCGTGATCCCGAAGTC
>DUGV01000301.1 GCA_013331225.1 Methanolinea sp. | reverse complement strand
GAACTCCCCCTCGCCCGTTCCGTAGGAGCCCCAGAAGTGCTGGAACCCTCCATTCCGGTCGAAGGCCTGGACCCGGTGGTTGTAGTTGTCCACCACGTACACGGTCCAGGAGGGCGCAATCGCAATGCCGGTCGGGTGGTTAAACTCACCGCCCGCATCGTACCCGGGCTCCCCCCACATCGCCCGGTACGTGCCGTGTGCGTCGAATACCTGGACCCGGTGGTTGCTCTCGTCGACGATGTAGATCATCTCCCCGCTCTCGTCGACCGCGATCCCGTACGGACCGGAGAATTCCCCGGCCCCGTCGCCTTCTGCACCCCACGCAGCAACAACCCCCCAGGTCCCGGAACCGGATACCGGGGAGAGGGGCACAACTGCGAGGAGCAGGAGTATCAATAACAGTCGTAGTCGTCTCATTTTTTTCATAACTCCCTGATTATGGTCCCGTTCCGCCCCCTGTCTTTTCGGGTCGAAAAAAGGGGGGGGGGAGAGTGCTGCCGGGACCAGGTACTGTTACTCGTCGGTGCCAGGGCCAGAAAATCATTCTGGTCTTCGACGATACCCGAACGGCACGGGCCATCCCGCTGCTCCCGATCCCCGGGGAAGAGAGGGTATTCAAGCGAAACGCGGGGTCCGAACTCTTTGGCTTGAACGAGGAGCGCACTTACCCTGTCCTGGTGGACTTAATTGCGGGCCGGTCTCTGCATCACGTCGCACGTATAGCCGTACGACTTCCGGAACTTCCGGTACATCTCTCCCTCGCGCTCGAGCGAATCGAGCACGGCCGCACGCTCCGGCGATGACCCGACCGCCGGTCTCAGCGCGGCGGTTCTCTCTGCCATTGGCTCGGAAAAAATGCTCCGTCCATCCCGCCTCATTGAGCCTGAACGTGGAGAGGTGCAGGAGCCCTGTATCCCTGATCTCTCCTGGTTTTTCCTCTTCCGTTGCGGAGTGTGACATTACAGGCCTTCAGGAAGTCCAGGAGCTTGACGGGGGGATCCATCTGAAAGAGCGTCATGTCGGAAACGACAAGGTATCCGCCTTTCCGGCACAGGGGCTTCCATTCGGCCAGAACCTTTGCAATTCCCATGAGGGATGCTTCCAGATTCCCGCCAATAAAAATATTCAGGGTATATCAATCAATATTGCTTCATAAGCGATATCGCCGTCCGGAGCAATGACAATGATCTCAACACCCGTATCAGCGGTGACATAGAATCCGGGATTCGTCGTGAGGGTTGCCCATTTGTTCGGTTTGAGAAGAAGCGAATCTGTTACTGTCCCCGCAAACATGTCATACATGAATATCATACCTCTCTGGTGTGAGGTACCTTCCACTTTCCCGGGCACTTCCCACACCAGCATCGATCCCCACGGCACAGAAATGACCTTGGAACCATCATAGGTGTGTTTTGTGACGGCTGTTCTATCCCACAGGTAATACGAGATCGTGCCAAGTTGCGCATTGGCATCGGCCGTGATCTGCGGTTTTACGTCCTCCATCGGCAGGGAGGCTGTAATGCTCTTTAATGCCGGATACTCCGATGCACCGGCTGCCATGACAGGAGAGCAAATCACGATCATGACAAGAAGCCAGAATAGAGAATGGTCCCATATGTTCAATCTCACACCCCCTTTCCTTTAGACCAGGCAGACGAGGAAATTTCGTGATCCCTTTGCTGCTGGTCAAAGAGTGAGATGACGAATTGGGAATATAAAGATTGCCCGATATCAATGTCCCGGTAATTGTGCACTCCAATGCGCTGGTAGACGCCCGTAATCACGCCTAAGCAAAAACAACAAAACGACACGGAGTCTACATGATACCTCATGAACAGGTACCGTAATTTCTTCCTCATCGCCGTGGTGACCGGCCCTCTCCTCGTTGCGGGCTGCCTCCAGGAACAGACTGCACAGATTCCTCCCACACCGACCCCGCTCGCCGGCCACGCGGCCATAAAGCAGGCGCTTGGGAATGTGACCGGAAGCGTGCAGTCTGCCCTCGACAGACTCGACTTCACCATCTCTGATGCCGCAGGTGCCCTCGGGACGACCGGGCTCTCCGGCCCCGCCGCGGATGCGGTGCTCGCAAAAGCGGCGGGCTCTCACCCTGCGGTCATGAACGCGATCACCTATGACCAGGACGGTACCGTGCTCGCTGCAGAGCCTGGCGAGGCGAAGGTCCTTGTCGGCCAGAGCCTCATCGGCTATGCGATTGTGCAGAAGGCCGTAACAGAAAGAGAAACCCTGATGAGCGAACTTCTTCTGCTTGCCGAGGGAGGAGACGGCGTGGTGATCGCTCACCCGGTCTTCTCCATGGACAAGGAGTTTGCCGGCGTGGTCAGCATGGCATTTTCGCCGGATGCCCTTGTCCGGCCCATCGCGGATAGTACCGCGTCCGGCACCCCGTATTCCTTCATGGTTGCACAGCCTGGCGGAAGGGTCCTCTATGACCCCGACCCCGAAGAGGTCGCACGCGAGACCTTCAATGAGACACTCTATGCAGAATTCCCGGAGATACTCGATCTTGCCCGCAACTATGCGGCACACCGCACCGGCTACGACACCTACTCCTTCCACCGGACCGGATCAGGCGAAGTTGTGTCGAAGGAAACCTTCTGGGACACGGTGGAGCTTCACGGGACAGAGTGGCGGGTGCTCGTGATCGGGGAGAGATGAGGCAGGGGCGCTTTCTTTTTTAGATGTTTTGAATGCAATCGCGCGTACATACGCCAGCGTAACCTTTGGTTCTGAAAGCGGGAAAGAGAGGGATTTTTTTTCGTTTACATTATTATGCAGATGCAGGCATGTGTCTGGTGCTCTTGCATCCCCTCGCCTGATTCGTGAAATTCTCGAAAGCCGTTACATTCACACCACGTGCCAAAGATTCAAGAGTCGGGTCTTACTCACGTAAAACCATTGTATGGAAAAGAAGGAAATTTTCAATACATTACTCCATCACAGGAAAAATATCAGATTCAATTTCCTTTGCAGGGCTGCGGTGCGATTTGGGTTTGAGTTGAGAGGGAGAAAGGGCAGTCATCATGTATTTACAAGGAAAGATATCCCGGAAATCCTTAATTTTCAGAATGTAAACGGGAAGGCAAAACCTTATCAGGTCATGCAGTTGTGTACCATAATCGAGAAATATTGCCTCGCGGAGGATGAAAACGATGTATAAATACACCATAGAAATCTTCTACAGCGACGAGGATCAGGGGTTTATCGCGGTCGTTCCCGAGTTGCCTGGCTGTTCGGCATTCGGGGAGAGCGAAGAGGATGCACTGCGAGAGGTCAAGACGGCGATTGAACTCTGGCTTGAAGCAGCGAAGAACGAAGGAAGGAGTATCCCCCGCCCTCATGGAAAGGAATTTTTAAAGATGATGATCGAAGAGAAGAGGATTGGCAATTCTGTTTTTTCCTGACATACGGGTTCCCATCCCGGACAGACTCCTGGCTTTTTAGAATAGAAGACTGACTCTCTTGTCCCCGGCCTATTCCCACATCCTTTCCAATCCGTTCCGATTCCGCGAGAAATGGAGCGTGTAGCACCAGCAAGAAGAGCACTGACTTCATCCCCCAAGATGACGGATCCCGGAAAAGAATCCCTTTAGGTGCATGGAATTATCGAATCAGTGATCTTATGGCCGGGCCGAGTGGTAAGAGTTGATCCGCTTGAATGCAGAGAAGGCGAGTGGATCTATTCTCTAAATGAATGGCGGTGAAAAAACCAAGAGGGCATCCACACAGCGATATAAGACAGAAGTAACTGGATATTCATTGGATAAATACCACAATAGCAGGGAAGTATCCCGATTCAGATCTTCCTCCGGTAGCTGAAGTGGCATTTGCGGATATTTCTCTCACGCAGCTCCATATATTGCTCCAGTTTCTTCTTGTGAGTTTCTTCATCAAGGAATTCTTCCCTGACATCGCCCATCACACGCAGAACGCCCAGGTCGCATAAGCAGGGCTGTCCGGAATGGGAAGAGGCAAAGGTATCTCTGTACGCGGGTTGAAAAAATTTTTAGAGAAAAATAAGAAGAAATTTCGCCCGGGAAGGAGAGGAGAGGGAATCTCACCCTGCCCTGACCGGCTGGTTCTGCCATGCCCAGGGTTCCAGCCTTCCCTTCTCGGTACAATTGAAGAGTTTGTTGGTAAAGGTCACTTCCGGACGGGGCGATCCCTTGAGGGACGCACAGAAGAGGCGAAGCTCTTCAATGAGCGATCGGTCACTGCTCCTGATGATGAACAAGGACTTTCCGACTTCAATCACTGCATGGGAACAAAGGCCCTCTTCCTCCGCGGGAGGCTCTGCGATGGCGTATTCATGGTGGAAAGGCGTGTTTAAACCGCCGCCTTCATCCAGTGGAGTTCTGCTGTTCCCCTGATTCACAACCTGCCTGACACACGGCATACACTATAGTTGAAATAATAGTATATAAATTTTAATTATAATAAATATATTCCCTATATAGATATGTAGTAACTATATATAAATTGTACCGCAAGAGAAGCCTCTCTTTTCATATTGCGTGGCAATCAGGTAAATCGCCCTATCACCCTCAGCGGCTTTTCACCTTCCGTAAAGGTGTAAGAGGCGAATGATGTCATGGCCTGATTCAAGGCCACCCTTCCGTTATTCGGGTATGACACAGCAAAAACGATCGCACAGGAAAATATTCCCCCTATCGTGTATTCAACCTCATGGAGTGAGGCAGGCAGAAAGAAACCAAGCCAGGATGCAGAACCACGCAGGAGGATAACCCCCGAAAATCGGGAACAGCGCCGGGAAGGGGTTCACGGCCCCCCTGAGGCAAAATACCAGCTTCCGTCCTCCCGTATGAGCGGTGCCTGGTCGTACGGGATCCGCGGGTAGAGCAGGAACACCGCCCGGCACCGGTGGTACTGGCACTCCCAGAGGCCCTTCTCGTTAATCCGGGTTACCATCGCCGATCTGCAGACAGGGCAACAGACGAGTGGCGGGTCATCGTGCATGCGGGGAGAGTGGCGTTATAATGATTACAAGATCGCCCGGGTGGGGAGTGAAAGTGTGAAGGGACCGCTCCCTCCCAAAGGGAAGGGCCACC
>DUGV01000291.1 GCA_013331225.1 Methanolinea sp. | reverse complement strand
CCCCTTCACCGCAGAAGGTGTGATCCGTATGGAGAATGCTGAGGCAGGGCTCGAGCGCTTAAGGGACGTGGCAGATACCGTCATCGTGGTCCCAAACGACCGGCTCCTTGAGGTGGTCCCAAAGCTTCCCCTGTATGCCGCGTTCAAGGTCGCCGACGAGGTGCTGATGAGGGCAGTCAAGGGGATCACGGAACTCATCACCCTCCCGGGACTCGTGAACCTGGACTTTGCAGATGTCCGCACTGTCATGGAGCGGGGCGGCGTCGCCATGATAGGCGTGGGAGAAAGCGAGAGCGAGGAGAAGGCCGCGGACTCTGTGAAAAAGGCCATTCGCTCGCCGCTGCTTGACGTGGATATCTCGGGGGCAACCGCCGCCCTCGTCAACGTCATCGGGGGCCCGGACATGACAATGGAGGAGGCGGAGGGGGTGCTCCAGGAGGTCTACAACCGCATCGCCCCGGATGCGCGGATCATATGGGGTG
This sequence comes from Methanolinea sp., assembly GCA_013331225.1. Lineage (GTDB taxonomy): Archaea > Halobacteriota > Methanomicrobia > Methanomicrobiales > Methanospirillaceae > Methanolinea_A > Methanolinea_A sp11423u. Next base: position 9,499 of record DUGV01000291.1, on the reverse strand, counting down.
CGCAGGTGGACCCCAATATGCAGAATAAAATGCGGACGATGCTGGTCGTGACGGGTGTGCGGTCGCCACAAATATATGGTAGGAATGAAAAAATTACCCCAAAAGTTCAGAAGCAATTCGAGATTGACTTTTTGAAGTGAGTGCTATGGAAATTGCCAAGCCGGATTTGAAATTCAATATCAACGAGGAGCTCTTCAGGAAGTACTGGAGGATCCTCAAGCTTGCGAGGACCCCGAAGCGCGAGGAGTTCCAGAAGATCGCGCTCGTCGCCGCGGCAGGGGTCCTTATCGTGGGCCTCATCGGATTTGTGATCTACGAGCTGATGCTCTTTCTCCCCTGATGAATATGGAAGAGTTCCCCAACCGGATTTTTGCCATAAAGACGACCTCCAAGCAGGAAAGGACAGTTGCCGACAATATCAAGAAGGCAATTGAGACTGGAGCCACCGATATCCAGGTGGTCGCAATCATCGTCCCGGACGAGTTGAAAGGCTATGTCCTCGTGGAGACGCCCGAGAGCCTTCCCCGTATCGAGCAGCTCGCGGAGAAGGTCGCACACGCGCGCACGGTGGTCAGGGGAGAGACCACCCTCTCCGAGGTCGCACACTTCCTGGTGCCAAAACCCGTTGTCAGCGGCATCTCCGAGGGGACCATCGTCGAGCTTATCGCCGGACCATTCAAGGGAGAAAAGGCCGTCGTCAAGCGGATAGATACTGGAAAAGAGGAGATCACCGTCGAGCTCTACGAAAGCGTGCTCCCCATTCCCATCACAGTCAGGGGCGACAATGTCCGCGTGGTGGACAAGGGAGATGGGAATTAAGCCCCAAAATTTCCTCCCCCTCCTGGTATACCTTTAAGTCTGCGGAGGTCAACCTTTCTTACCCACGCTTGGTCCCATCCGGGACGGCATGGTGGTACAGACATGGCAGAAGTGGTCGAGGTATTAGTACCTGGAGGCAAGGCAACCGCAGGTCCACCCCTGGGGCCGGCCCTCGGGCCGCTCGGCATCAATGTGAAGGCAGTTGTCGACGAGATCAACGCAAAGACCGGTAGCTTCAACGGCATGCAGGTCCCGGTGAAGGTCGAGGTCGACGACAAGAAGAACTTCACGGTAAGCGTGGGTATCCCGCCCACCACCGCCCTCATCAAGAAGGAGGTCAATGTCGAGAAGGGATCTCCGGAACCCAACATCAAGGTTGTTGGTGACCTGCCTATCGAGGCCGCTGTCAGGATTGCCCGTATGAAGCAGGACGACATGCTCTCCTATGACCTCAAGCATGGGGTCAAGGAGGTCATCGGCACCTGCGTGAGTATGGGTATCACCGTCGATGGAAAGAAGCCCAAAGAGGCACTCTCCGCCGTCGACGCTGGCACCTACGACAAGCTCCTCGTGGAATAGACGAGAGAGAACCATAGAAGATCAGTATGGTCGCGCACTATGGAGGAAATGAATGGTTGAAAGGGCAAAAATTGTAGATGCCGTCAAGGCGGCCATCGAAAAAGCGCCTAAAAGGAAATTCTCTGAGAGCGTAGATATTACCGTCAATCTCAAGAATATTGACATGGCGCAGCCCAAAAATCGTATTGATGAGACGATACTCCTCCCCCATGGTACCGGCAGGAAGGTCGGCATCGCTGTCATTGGCAAGGGTGACATTACCACCCAGGCCAGGGAAGCGGGCGTGGACCTGGTGATCGGACCCGAAGAGATCGAGCGGCTGGGCGGGGCTCCACGTGAAGCCCGCAGCGTAGCCAGCGCATATCGCTTCTTTTTGGCCGAGACCAGTGTCATGCCGCAGGTGGGACGATATCTCGGACCCCGCCTGGGGCCACGCGGGAGAATGCCGACGCCGATTCCTTCCGGGACCGACATCAAGCCAATGGTGGAACGTCTCCGCAATTCGGTGAAGATACGCACAAAGGACAAGAAGACGTTCCACGTCAAGGTGGGATCCACCGGGATGCCCCCCGAGCAGATCGCCGAGAATATCGATGCGGTCATGCGGAGGGTCGAATCCGTGCTGGAACAGGGCTCCATGAATATCCGGTCGGTCTATGTCAAGACCACCATGGGGCCCGCAGAGAGGCTGGTTTAGATGGCCCTGTATNNCTCATCACCTCCCCGCGTGGAAGAGGAGAGAGGTGGAGGAGATCAAGGCAGATGCCGGGAAGTACGCCCTGGTAGGCCTTGTTGATATGTACGGCATCCCCGCCAGCCAGCTCCAGCAGATCCGCCGGAACCTGAAGTCCACCGCCAAGATCAAGATGACCCGGAATACGCTTATCCGCCACGCATTCGACGAGATGGGCGGGCCGGTCGCGGCACTTTCCGGTCATCTCTCGGGGCAGTCGGCGCTCATCTTCACCGATGAAAACCCGTTCAGGCTTTTCAAGACCCTGGAGAAGACCAAGACCAAGATGGCTGCAAAGCCTGGTGAGACTGCTCCAGAAGACATCGTGGTAGAGAAAGGCCCAACGAGTTTCAAGCCGGGTCCAATCGTCGGCGAACTGCAGCAGGCAGGCATTCCCGCTGCAATCGAGGCCGGGAAAGTCAAGATACGGGAGACGCGGACCGTCGTAAAGAAGGGAGAGGTCATCAACCCCAAGCTTGCAGATGTCCTTGCAAAACTGGACATCAAACCCATGGACGTGGGGCTGATCCTGCAGGCTGCTCTCTTCGAGGGTGACGTGTACGAACCGTCGGTGCTGTCCATCGATGAAGACCTGATATATAGCCAGCTGACACTGGCAGCGTCGCAGGCCTTCAACCTCTCGGTGAACGCGGTGATATTCACCAGGGAGACTGCGGTCCCGCTGGTGGAGAAGGCTGCACGGGAGGCCCGTGGACTGGCAATCGAAGCCGATGTCTATGCAAAAGACGTCATTGATGCGATTATTGGAAAAGCCTATCGAGAAAGTGCCGCCCTCCAGAGCATGGTAGGCGGGAAATGAGAGAAATCAGAGGTAATTGAGATGGAGTATATCTATGCAGCCCTCCTCCTGCACAAGGCAGGAAAAGAGGTCAAGGAAGAGAACGTAAAGGCAGTCCTGACTGCTGTCGGTATCGCTGTAGACGACGCCCGGGTGAAGGCCATGGTCGCAGCCCTCGAGGGGATCAACATCGAGGATGCTATCAGCAAGGCTGCAGCCGCACCTGTCGCAGTAGCCGCAGCTGCACCTGCTGCAGCCGCTGCCGCACCTGCCGCTGCCGAAGAGCCGACAAAGGAAGAGAAGAAGGAAGAGGAAGAGAGCGGCATGGCAGGGCTTGGAGCCCTGTTCGGCTGAACCATCCTTTTTTTCCAGTTCACGCACAGGACCCAAACGCAGGAACAGTCCTGCATTTCTTGTCTGAATCACGACCGGGCCAGCCACGGCGGTTCCTTTCACCAACCGCCTTATTGATATCCGATATCCTCATATCATCACTCTGATGAGCCCGCTCGCTGTCATCCTCCTTCTCCTTGTGACTGCAAAAGGCCTCGGGGAGCTGCTTGAAAGGGTGGGTTTTCCCTCATTAATCGGGGAGATTGCCGCAGGTGCAATCCTGGGCCCCGCGGTGCTCGGGCTCATCGGGCCCGGGGAGCCAATCGAGGTCTTTGCGGATATCGGGCTTATTGTCCTCCTCTTCATGAGCGGNNAAGGCCGGTGCAATAGTTGCGGTCGCGGGTGTCGCAATCCCCCTCTTCGCCGGAATTGTCCTCGGGATCGCATCAGGGTTCGACACGATCCATTCCCTCTTCATTGGCATTGCGCTCTCGATCACTTCCATTGGGATCTCGGTCCGCACGCTCATAGACCTGCGGCAGCTCAAATCCGATATCGGGCTCCTGGTGGTCAGTTCCGCGGTAATCGACGACGTGATTGGCATCATGATGCTCGGGATACTCGCAGCACTTGTCACAGGAGAAGGCTATGGTGCGGGTGTTCTCACCACGATTGTTCTCGCCATACTCTTCCTGGTGGTGGTGCTGACTGCAGGAAAGCGGGTGCTCGTGTGGGTATTCCAGGAATCCCACAAGGCGCATACCCACGAGATGCCCTATTCCGTCGCCCTCATATGCGGTCTCCTCTGTGCACTTGCAGCGAACGAGGCAGGGCTCCATTTCGCGATCGGCGCGTTCATCGCAGGGCTCATCCTCGGCGATAGCATCCGGAGCGACCGGTCGCTTTACGACAGCCTCTCCGATCTTGCGTTCGGCTTCTTTGTCACGCTCTTCTTTGCATATATTGGGCTCCTCTTTCCGCCGTCCCTTGCAGGAGTTCCACTGGTATTCTTTGCGGTGCTCGTGGCAGTGTCATTTGCAAGCAAGATAGTCGGAGGATTCATCGGGTCTTTTAGAACCCTCCAAAACCCCAGGAAAGCACTCGTAGTAGGATTCGGGCTTGTTCCCAGGGGTGAGGTGGCGCTCGTAGTCGCCAAAGTCTCGCTGACAGCGGGGATTATCTCTATTTCCCTCTTCTCGGCTGTAACCCTTATGGTGGTCATCACGGTCTTTGCCGCGCCATTCCTGATGGTCCGGGGTTTTACCTGGCTCCGTGGAGATTAAACCTTCCCGGTCACCTTGAGATGTGCGATGATTGTGCAGATCTCGACGACCCCCATCGCAACTCCCTCCTGGTCGACCACCACGAGGTCAGGGTGATGATACTTCTCAAGCAGCCTGAGCGCCTCGGAGACCGGAGTATCCCCGCGAACAGTGATATGCTTCCTCGCCATGACGTCCTCTGCAGTCGATGCATTGCCCACGATAATGCACTCGATGCACCCTGACTTCTTCCTGCTCCGGACACCTATGGCGGGACTGAGATGGGTAAGGAGATCAACGGGGGTGACGATCCCCAGAAAACGGCCTTCGTGGTCGACAACCACGAGGTCCCTGCAGCCCCTTTGCGAGAAATGCGTGATGCAGTGGTCGATCGGGGTATCGGGAAGGATCTTTTCGAAGTCGCGGGTCATGAGATCTGAGACGGCTATGATATCGATGTCTTTTCCTGCACTTTTCTGCTGGTTACCCGCAGCCTCATCAGCCGGATGCGTATCCCTCTCCAACATAAAAGGTCCTTAATTCCTTCGCTTCGGGAGTTGATGGTGCCTGCGTTCATATAAAGGGAGTGGCTCCCAAAAAATAAAAGCAAGGAATCAGGCCTATCCCCCTCCAGTTGGGGTTACGGGATCTGTGCCCGGCATGCTGCACAGAATGCCCGTTTCTGCCTTGTGATGTCCTCCAGGAGAAGAGGGTTGTGCATGATGCATTCCGGGTCTGCGCAATGCGCAAGTCCCAGGAGGTGGCCTGCCTCGTGGGCGGACTCCTTTGACAGGCGGTCAATGAGATCCCCGTCGTCAGGCGGATACCCGTAGAACTCGTTTCCCAGCCGGGCAGTGGATACCACGGCGTTCCCCGTCGACCGCCGGGAGAGGCCGAAGAGGTATTCGTCCCCTGGCCTGCAGAGGTCCTCTGATACCACGAGGAGGACCAGGCCGCTGACACCCGAGCGCTTCCTGTAGAGGTCAAGAGAGTCAAGGAGCGATGTGGCATTGGTCTGGCGCCTTGAAGGGATGTAGCCGGTTACCACGAAGGGGCTTTCGCATATATTCGTCTTGAGGGGGAGGAGGCGTTCAATCTCCCTCGAAAATGCGGACTGGATACCGGCTGGAGCCCGGGCATCCCAAAAAATAAGCAGTTCCATCTCTCAATATAAGTGGATATGGCGGGGCTTAAACGTATTGAGCATTGCATCGCGTCCTACATCGCAAAACATTACCGCTGCGCGGCGGAAATAGGGGTCGGGGAGAACCCGGAAGTTGCCCTGATCCTGAACAATCGGGGAGTAAAAGTGTTTTGCACAGATATCAGGGCGGTTGGGGGTGTTCCCGGGATCCGGTTTGTACAGGATGATATCTTCTCCCCAGAAGTATGTCTTTACCGGGATATCGATCTTATCTACTCCATCCGGCCGCACGAGGAGATGATGCCCGCCCTGCTCAGCCTCGCACGCAATGTCGACTCCGATCTGCTCGTGTACCACCTTGGATTTGAAGGGTTCCTGGACGGTGGCGAGCTGATAGACTGCGGCGTTGTCCTCCACCGTTACTCCCGTCGTCAGAACCCTTCAAAGAGGGTCTTCTGATCCTTCTGCGATGCCTTCCCGGGCGTATCGACCGATGGTGTCGTATCGTCTCTTTTGAGGGGGATCTCCTTCTGCCTGCCGGAACCCCCCTCATCCCGTCGCTTTCTGGCCGATGACTCCTTCTCTCTCTTTATCTCCCGCTCCTTCTCTTCTGCAGCAAGCGTCCTTGCGACCGAGGCGGCACGTCCCCGGTCATGGATGAAAAGGTCAAGCTCGTCGGTATCGAGCAGGAACTCCCGTGCATAGGTGAGAGGATCACGGTCGATGACCATCGCAACCGGGGACATGTAGGTCTCAAGAAACGTTCGTTGCGGCATATGCAGAGCTGATGAGACCTTCCGGAGCATTGACAGCCTCACCGCCTTCTGTTTCTGGTACGACGACATCCTTCTCCAACGCTCAGGTGCGGATATCCGGGCATGGAGCCCCCTGCCTCCGGCCACTCTGCCGACACCGAGCACCATGAGGGCAGTCGCATACCTCCAGAGCGTGTGGTACTGCTGGCGGTAAGTATAGCCGAGGTATTCGTCAGCCCGGGAAAGGGAGGAGTATGCCGCGTCAAGATCATCGATCTCACCAATCCCGGAAAGGTTCGACTCGATCCACTGGATGAGGGTGTCGGGGGTCTCGTCCACCTCGTATGCGATACCAAGAAGGGAATCGGCGGGTGTCCTGCCATAAAGCGCGATGACGAGATCAAACACGGATGACCGTTCGTCTTTCCTGGAGGGGAGGATCTCCTCGTTGAGCTTCTCTTTTCCGGCAGCGGACGCATAGAGCATGTTTACTGCAGCCCTCATGTCGCCACGGGCCGCCTCAGAGATACGCTGGAGGGCCTGCTCGCTGCACGAAACTTTCTCCGCTGCACATATGTAACGGAGACGCGGGGCAATGGAACGCGCCTGGAGCGCTTTGAACTGGACGCCCTCGCACCGGCTCCTGATCTCGCCCGGTATTGCGTAGAGGTCATTAGCGATGAGGAGAATCGGCTGGCGGGATCCCCTGATAAGATCAACAATCGCACGGGCACCTCCCCTGTCTGCGGTCCCATGAAGGTTATCCGCCTCATCGATGATGATCAGCTTTCTCTGTGCGCCGGTGAGGCTCGCAGTGGTGCTTCCGCTCCCGGCGACGCGTTCAATGGCAGATTTAGTCCGCTGATCGCTCGCATTGAGCTCGATTACCTCCCAGCCCATGTCGGATGCAAGCGCGTGCGCACTGGAGGTCTTGCCGGTACCCGGCTTGCCGTAGAGGATGAGCGGCTTTCTGTCCCGGCTCCACGTCCTGGCCCATTCCAGCATCTGGCGCAACGCGGTGCTGTTTCCCACCACCTCGTCGAGGTGTGCAGGCCGGTATTTTTCCGCCCAGTCCATGCCACTTGATTCGACCCTGTATCAAATAAATTATCACTGATGATGCTCCAATGAGATATAACAAACCGGCTCTGTTGTCTCTATGGAATTGAACGGCGTATCTACGGCAAAAATTGCATCGGTGGTAAGGGAGTACGAAGGGGTCAGGCGCAAGCACGCCATTGGCGAGATGGTGAAAGCCGTCCGGATCGATTCTCCTGGCGTGCTGGCATCGTTTGGCGAGGATGCCGCGGTCATCGAGCACGGCGACGAAGTCCTTCTCCTTGCTGCCGACGGCATCTGGAGCCGGTTGATGGAAGCGGATCCTTACTGGGCCGGTTACTGCGCAGTGCTCGTCAATATCCACGACATTGCCGCGATGGGAGGCCGGCCCGTCGCCATGGTTGATGTCTTCTCAATCTCTGATTCAGGGATACAGAAGCAGGTGATCGCCGGGATGCACGACGCTTCAATACAGTTTGGGGTTCCTATCGTCGGAGGCCATCTCCATCCGGATACACCATACAGCGTGATCGATGTGGCAATCCTCGGGACGGCGCAGAAAGACTCCGTGATTTATTCGCATACCGCGAGGGAAGGTGACTGCGTGATCGTGGCAGTCGACCTCAATGGAAGGGTCCACCCCTCGTGTATCCTCAACTGGGACTCGGTGACGATGAAGACTGCTGCCGAGGTGCGGTCACAGGTGAAGGTGCTGGAGGGGCTCGGTCGCGACCGGCTGGTCACCGCCGGGAAGGACATCAGCAATCCCGGGGTAATCGGGACACTCGGGATGCTTCTCGAAGTGAGCGGGAAAGGGGCTACCGTTGCCCTTGACAGGCTCCCGATGCCCGACCTCGCAGAACACCACATGACCTTTGAGCAGTGGGTACGGATATACCCGGGAATGGGTTTTGTCCTCACTGCCCCTCACCGGAATGTCCCGGAGATCTCCAGGCGCTTTGAGGAAGTCGGGATGACCGCCTGTCCTGTCGGGACGGTAACCCATGACAGGCTGCTCAGGTTGGTGCTCGGGAACGACACCTCTCAGGTATTCAATTTCGACAAAAACGGCATCATGCGCCTTTTTTCAGATGACGGCTCATGCCCTCATTAAAGATTGGGATTGGGGTTCTCGGGGAGCACGAAAAAGTCGTTGCCAGTGTGCGTGGTTCACGATGCCCGTCACGGGCTGTAGTATACTGCCGCCCCGGAGAATTAGTCCAGGCAGATACCATCGAGATTGTTGAAGACCCCGATCCCGGCGAAGCCCTTGTACGCGATCTCTTCCAGGGTAAAATCCACGCTGCCGTGAGAGGGACGCTCCCCTCCAATTCCACGCTCTCTGCACTCAAGAGAGTGGCGGGGGTGGAATGCCTCGAGAGAGCGGCGCTTCTCGAGACGGGTGATGGGAGGAAGTTTCTCCTGGCCCCGGTGGGAGTAGATGAGGGATGGACTGTCCAGGAGAAGGTATCGCTTGCCCGCAAGTCTGAAAGACTGGCTCGCACCCTCGGCCTCCGCGAGGGTGTCTCCATCCTTTCGGGAGGAAGGCTCGGGGACGCCGGGAGACACCCACGAGTCGACGAGAGTATGGCACAGGCAGAACTGGTCGCACGCCTTTCGGGGGCTCATCACTCCGAAATCCTCATCGAGAATGCAGTAAACGAGGCCGGAGTCATCATCGCTCCTGACGGCATTTCCGGGAATTTGATCTTTCGTACGCTCACCTTTCTCGGATCGGGTCACGGACATGGCGCACCAGTCCTAAATATCGATAGAATCTTTGTAGATACTTCGCGCGCCTCGCCAGATTTCATCAACGCGCTTCATCTGGCAGATTTTTTGTCCAATAGGCAAAAAGTCAATTTAAACAATCCTTTTCAAGAAAAAGGTCATAATATAGTGAAAAAAGTCTGATACTCTTATTCTGCATGCTCTGCTTGTAATCGTTCCGGAGAACCGCGCAAAAAGATAATGGGGGACAAATTGCACGAAAATCACGAAATGTTTAAATATTTC
>DUGV01000146.1 GCA_013331225.1 Methanolinea sp. | reverse complement strand
TCTTGACCGGCGCACCCCCACGTGAGAACGTGAGCAGTCTCTGGGTCAGTGACCTCGCCCTGTATATTGCTTCTTCCGCCTTCGACAGGTTGGTATAGAGGGGTGTATCCCCTGGCGTTTCCAGTTTCGCGAGCGAGATGTTGCCGAGGATACCGGTAACGATATTATTGAAATCATGGGCGATTCCTCCGGCAAGGTTGCCGATGGCTTCCAATTTCTGGCTCCTGAGCTGTTCCTGCTCGTATTTTTGCGTCATTGTGGTGTCCCGGAATACGATCACCACTCCCATGATCCGGGAAACCCGGTCGCGGATGGGGGTCACCGTCACAGATACGGGCAGTTCCCCTCTGTTACGGGGAAGCAGTGTGAGGTCTCTCTGTATCTCCAGGCCTCCGCACTGCCCGTGCATCTCAGCAATGAGATCGGGATCGGAATCCCGCCCGCCGCTCACGACAGGGAACACTCTGTCGAGGGGTTGTCCTTCGGCCACCTCAACGGCCCATCCAGTCATCTCCTGTGCGGCCCGGTTCATGAACCTGACGCAGCCGTGGAGGTCGGTGCTGATCACACCGTCGGTGATGGCGTTGAACGTGACAGAGAGGAGCTCTTTCTCGGCAGCGAGGAGTTCCTCAACCTTGATTCGGTCCGCAATCTCGTTTTTCAGACCGCTATAGGCACTCGCGAGCTCGCAGGTCCTGGCTGCAACCTCGGATTCCAGGGTCTTCTGATAATCGAGGAGTTCTTTCTCGGCGTTCTTGAGATCGGTAAAGTCTCTGCCTACGGACTGGTACTCCTTCAACACTCCCTGTTCATCGTATATGGCCCTGTTGGACCAGCGTATCCATCTGGGGCTTCCACTGGGCAGTATTACCATGTCCACGAGGATGCCGGAAGGGTTGTCGAGGGACAGGGACTGGAAATGTTTCGTAAGAGCATCCATATTCCCTGCCGGTATGGGTGGGTCTCCGGCGGGGGCGAGGATCTCCTCACTCTCTCTCTGGAAGAACTGGCAGAACGCATCGTTCGCAAAGACAATTCTTCCATCAGGGGCAGTCCTGAATATCAGTTCCGTCTGGTCTTCCACCACCGCGCGGTAGCGGCGCTCACTCGAATCGAGGGCATTGCGTATGCGGCGCAACCGTGCATTCGAATGCAAAAGGACTGCAATGAGGAGGACCATGCATGTCCCGCTGATCATCGCAGCCCAGACCAGGTATTCGGGGATGGGGACCAGCGCTGACGGTTCATTGAGAATCCGCGATCCCGGGGGAAGGGATGAAACGTCGAGGCCGAACCGCTGCATCTCCCGGTAATCGAAGACATAGTGGTTCTCAGGCCCGACCACGACAGGGATCTCGGAAGGATCGGTCCCATTCATCACCTCAAGAGCCAGGGAAGCGGCAGCACGACCCTGCTCATACCCGCTGGTGAGCATGCCTCCCACGATACCGTGGCCGATATAAAGTTCCCAGATGGCAAATATAGGGACTCGGGAGTGGGGATACAGGTATTCCAGGGTCTCAAGGTATGAAAAGTCGTCTCCTGCCCGGTCCTGGTTGAAGGTCATCAGGAGGATGACACTCCCATCGGGAAGTGAGGAGACCTTTTCCTGGAGCTCCGCCATGGTGTATTCCTCCAGGTAGGTGAAGTTCAGCCTCCCTGCATACAACGGGGCGATATCGCTGATCACCTTTTTGTTCGCAGCGCCGGTGAGGGACGCATCGTTGATGACGAAGACCTCTTTTGTACCAGGCAGAAGTGAGAGGGCAGCGTCAAGGGTGCCCTTTACATCAAAGGTCTCGACGACTCCCGTAATGCCGTCTCTCTCCCCAATCATGTCGGGGGAATAGTAGTTCACTCCGCAGAAGATGACCGGGGTGCCCGAAAAAAGGGAGTCCCGGTGATCCATTATGAATTTGAACGCATTGTCATCCGAGACGATGAGGGCATCGAAGCGGGTATTCCGGTACTTGTGGGCATAGAGGGAAAAGAGGGTCCGGACGTATTCGTCATCGGTAAAGCGCTTGGAATCCATGTATTCCACGTGGAGGTTAATCGGAGCAGACGAGTTCAGGAAAGCATCTTCAATTGCGTCGGTGATGGGATCTGACCACTCCTGTCCCCTGTGGTAGGAGTTGAGGTAGAGTACCTCCTTCCTCTCGGGTGAAGACAGGTCAGCAGGTGAGACAGGGCAGATGAGAAAGAGGATGGCGAGAATAATGAAATAATGGGCCCATGGAATGCCGCATCCTTCCGCAAATAAAAAAAACGGGATCTTTCCCCTTGTGCATGTGTGTACTCTGGCCATCAACACTGTCTCTTCCCCGGGTTGCACTCATCCATGGTTGCAGGAAAGAAAAGAAAAAGATAGCTGACATGGAATCCGAATATCTTCCTGGCATGCCGGGTGCAAGATGCGATTTAAATCATCCCCTGCTGAATTTATTCAGGCTCAGTAATACAAGGGGGATTGTAGAAGCATTCTGTATTTCAGATCAGGAGAAATATTGTTTGACTTTCCTGTCCGGATTTTTACAAATAAAAATGAGAATAATGCATTCTGCTCCTCGCACCCTCCGTCAAAGTCTTCGAACGAGATACCGAAAGGAAGAGAATGCAAAGGGCAGGCAGTGTAGCATGTTTGCTTCATTCGTCAATTTTATAAAATTGTAATGATGACACTAATGGGAATTTTCAAATCCGTGGACGGTGGAATTACGCGACCCAGACTCAAGGATGAACTCGAATATGCGATTTGGAAGATTACAGGACTCTCCATTCCGTATAACGAACATGTGATACCTCATCTCTCGCAGGAGATCGCGAGGAAGACCGGTGAAGATCCTGGTGAGGTCAGTATGAGGCTTGCAGCACAGATAAAAGAGATTATATGGGCGGATTTACAGTATCAGTTCCGGGACAGGGCTCCCTGTAAAAAGGCAGTGGAACATATAACGGATTAATACTGGTTGAAAGTCAGCGACCGCCTGTCTATTCCCACATTCACCTGCTCTTTTTTTTACATAAAACCACAAAAAAAATCCTCTTTTCCTGATGGGGGAAATAATTTATTCTCCCCTCACATGATCTATTCGGGAGAAAAGGCATTGTCGTTTGAGGAATGCGCTGTATTTGCCAACCAACACCCTGTCTGTGCCGTGGCGACCGTGGACGGGGACCAGCCGCGGGTCAGGTATTTTCTCATGTGGTATGCGGACGGGACCGGGTTTTACTTCCATACCGGCAAGATGAAACAGATCTATCGCCAGTTGCAGCAGAACCCGAAGGTCGAGCTCTGCTTCTATGATCCGACACCCCCTGAACAGGGCGGAGGAAAGATGCTGAGGGTCACCGGGCGAGTGGAGTGGAAAAGGGAACAAGCTCTCGTGAACCGGCTGCTTGCCGAGAGGCCATGGATTCGGTCGCTTGGAACAGACATAGACCAGTTCCTTGCAATCTTCCGGGTAAAGGGCGGGGAGGCCTGGTTCTGGACCATGGCGGATAATCTGAAGGAGGATCGGATACCCCGCTATGAATTCTGAAAAATTCCTCCTTTGCCGACTGATACGCACAATTACTGCCAGCTGAGAGTATAGACTATGAAAGATCGCAACCTATGCATCGGAGGGCTTTTTCTCATCATCGCCGTCGTGGTGGGGGGAACTGTCCTGACCTCGGGGTGCACGGAACAGACAACCACCCCAAAGGAGAACCCTTTTCCCGGGATATGGGTTTACCATGGAAAAATCGGCACCTACAACGCTACCATTGTGTTCACCTTCAATGAGAACATGACCGGACGTTATGACATGCTGGTGCCGGATACGACACCGCCTTATATGAACTCCATGGAGTTCCCCTGGGAATCTGATGCTGACCAGCTTTTTATCGGGTCAAGCAGCGAGAAGCAGCACCTTGACATTCGGTACTATCCTGACAGGGATAGGATAGTGGTGCTCGCGGATGAAGAATCAGGGATATTCATTGGTGAGGAGTTTGTGACCGGGCCTTTTGGCTGGGAGTTCTTCCGCGTGATCGAGGGAGAGGGAACGCCAGGGACCAGTCCATGAAGGGGAGGCATTCTCTCTGTAATCCTTTTACCCTTGCCCTGGGCTGGTTGGAGAGAGAGCATAACATCTGCTGATGAGGATGATTATTTGGAACCCATGACAAGATTGCAGATCCTGCTGGCGCTTGCAGTTTTCACCCTGGCATGTGCTGGGTGCATAGATGAAGAGCTCTCCCCGGTGGTCGGGACCTGGGAGTGGTCGGACAAAAAGGGATACACTGAGCGCTACACCTTCTATGCAAACCATTCATTCTTTGCAGAGGCCCTCGGCGCGGGATTCGAGGGAACGTGGGAGGAGCTATCTTTCGGGCATTACGAGGTGACGTACTGGAACAGGAATGACCCGGGGAGATCAGAGGTGTTCCGTGAGAGGGTGTTATACGATGCAGAGACGGATCGTGTCTATTTCCCGGGTCACGAAAGGGTTGGATAAACCCGGTGGAAATACCATTCAGGGTGAAGCAATATGTCCCTGCCCATTTCCGAATCAGGTTCCTATGGTCCCTGCCTCCAGCTGCGTGTCCACCCAATTCTCCGCCCCGCACTTATCGGTCAACCTGCAGATGAGCGATCCGGGTAGAACTGTCCAATTGAGTGAATTATTTAAAAAAAGTGAAGAGAAGGAGAATTACTCCTTCACTTCCTCGATTGTTGCAGTTGCAGCATTCTTCTTCACGCTTTCGATCCCGTTCATGCAGGCAGATTTGGAACTGTATGCTTCTCCGACTGCAATAATCTCGCCGTTCGAGGCCTTGAGCCTGAAGCGGTACTTGCCTGCCTTGTCTGTGTAGATTTCAAATTTTCCGGCTGCCATAATACTACCAGCATTACTTCATGTGTCGGGTGCTTTTAATAGTATTGTTGGGGGTAATATTCAGAAAATGGGGAAAACACAGGAATTGGTAAAAAATACAGGAGTAAAAGTGCTGCTATGGGGATTCGAACCCCAGTCGCGGGCGTGAGAGGCCCGCATGATTGGCCGGACTACACTATAGCAGCAAATTGCCTGATGAGTTAGGACTTCCCGGCACTTATAATTGTTGATATACCATCCATGCACCGGGAAGATTCCTGCCATTTGCATCTGCTATCGGACCCGCACGCATCTTTCATCCACGCAATCGCGTCGCTTTTGGGAGAGACCCACAACTATATGTCCAAAATCCCGCCATTCATATAGGAACAGCAGATGGCAGGCCTGGAAGAGCAGATAAAGGAGCTCGAGGAGGAGCTTCAGAAGACGCCCTACAACAAGGCTACTGCCAAGCATATCGGCCGGGTGAAGGCAAAGATTGCACGGCTGCGGGACGAGGCGGTCACCCGGGCCATGCGGGCCGGCGGGGGAGNNCTACTCGGTGAAGAAGTCCGGGGATGCCACTGTGGTGCTCGTGGGCTTTCCCTCAACGGGGAAGAGCACGCTCCTGAATGCGCTTACCGGCACGAAGAGTGAGGTGGCTGCTTATGCCTTCACCACCCTCACCGTGGTCCCCGGCGCCCTTGAGCACAAGGGTGCACGGATCCAGATTCTCGACATCCCGGGCCTGATCGCGGGAGCTGCCATGGGAAAGGGCCGCGGCAAAGAGGTGATCGGCGTGGTGAGGGGAGCCGACATGATCGTGATCCTGGTGGATGTCTTCAACGCGAACCACGTGGACGTCCTGATGAAGGAGCTTTACGACGCTGGGATTCGAATCAACCGGCCACGTCCCGACATCACCATCAAGAAGACAGCACTTGGCGGGGTCCGGATGAACCATGTCGGGATTCTTGACCTTGACGTAGAGGAGATCCGGTCCATCCTCTCTGAGAACAAGATGATGAATGCCGATGTACTGATCCGCGGGAACGCCACCCAGGACGATGTCATCGATGCGATGCTTGCCAACCGCGTATACATTCCCGCGTTTGTCGCGGTGAACAAGGTCGACCTCATTGATGATACGGCTCGAAAAGCAATCGAAGAGGAGATCCTCGCGCGGTTTGGGGATGCGCCGCTTCTCATCTCGGCCCATACCGGTTATCACATGGAGGAGATGAAGGACGAGATCTACAGCCGGCTCGGGTTCATGCGGGTATACTTGAAGCCCCAGAGCGGCGCTGCAGACCTGGAGGAGCCCCTCATCATCAGGTCCGGGAGCACCGTCGAAGACGTCTGCCGCAAGCTCCATCGCGACTTCGTGGACAGGTTCCGGTATGCCAGGGTCTGGGGCCATTCCGTGAAGCACCCAGGGCAGCGGGTAGGGCTCCCCCACAGACTCAGGGAAGGTGACCTCCTCACTATCATCATCGAGCACTAAAAAGCCTCAAAAACGACTGTTTAGCCCTTGAGGTGGTGAATGATGGCCCCTGCAAACTCTTTTGCCGCAGCGGGGCCATTTGCGGTGATGATGCTGTCGTCCACCACTACGTCTTTCTCCGAGATATGCGCCCCTCCTTTTATTATCTCTCTTTTTGATGCAGGGCTCATGTAGCAGGTTGCAGTCCTTTCCTTCAGGATCCCTGCCTGGGCCAGCACTACAGGGGAGAGGCAGATTGCCGCAACCAGTTTCCGGTTCTTATGGAAGTACTTCACCAGATTGATCAGGATCTCATTGTCCCACAGGTGTGCAGGAGAGCCCGAACCCCCGACAATGACAATGCCTGCATACTCTCCAGGTTCCACCTCTTCGAGGGAGAAATTCGCCATAGCCTGCGTGCCGAGCATCCCCTTGCACGTCCCCCTCCGGGTGGAAGCAACCTCAAAGGAGATCCCTGCGTTCTGAAACGCAGCCAATGGTTCAGCCAGCTCCTCGTCGCGGAACTGGTCAGGTGGAATCACGACCAGGATCTTCATACAGGGAAAGGTTCTCCATCAGGGATAAGAATGTTTCCCGCAGGGTGGACCTGAAAGGCGGGTGAATGGGAGGAAGGCGGCCAGGTGGGGCATCTCGGATATGAAGGGATCAGATGCCCTGATCATCGATGCCGCTCCTGCCTGCAAGGAGCACTTCCCGGATCACATCGAGAGGCGCATCCGTTTTCAGCGCAGTCCCGCTGTAGTGGGCCCTCGCGGCGGCATATCCTCCTGCCACAAGCGACCGGATTACTCCCTCCATTGGTGGCGGGGACAACCTGAAGTGCCGCGAGAGCACGTGGTAATCGTAATGGAAAGAGATGTCGGGTTCCTGCCTGCAGGTGTTCACCAGTCGCAGAAGCTGCGCTGACTTTGCTAGTCTGAACGCAGGGATCGCCTCTTCCATCTTCTCCAGGATCTCCCTGTCCTGCAGAGACCCGGTCCAGAGCGGGCCGACGGGTGTGAGCCCGGCGCCGCACTCCGGGCAAAACCCGGGCTCCGGGAGCAATCCGGTCTCTTCCGACCGGAAAGGACATGAATGGCACTGCATGACATACCCCATCCGGGCAACGGTTCGGTCTGCGGCTTTTGCCCCCCGGGAGAGCCTGACGTGCACACGCACGAAGTGCTCGCGCGAGAAACAAAAGAGTGGCTCGATACCCCGGTCATACTTCACCGCCTCCCGGACAAGGAATCCAAGGAGAATCCGCAACGCCGTTTCTGCGTGATACTCGTTGTTCATGGCCTGGGCAAAATAGCGCCGGATACCGGCATTTTTGTGGGCACCACAGAGGGGGGCCGTATCAGTTGCCGTCACGAATAGGTACCTGCCTGCCCCCCTGATCCCCGAGTCCACAAATGGCGCCGGGGAACCAAAAGGGTCGATATCAACCGCTTCAAAGCACCTCCCGGAGAGGAGCACGTTCGCATCCGAGTGCAGCACCTCTACGGGGAGTCCCAGGAGTCCGGCATTCCGGCGAATGAGCGCAAACGCCCCACGGTCGCGATCATTGATGGTCACAGGCACCCTGCATTCAGAGGCGATGCGGAGCCCCCTGATCCCGGAGGCCGCCATGGCATCANNGTACTGCGACGGCGAAAGGAGAGAGACGAGGACAACGGTGGCGTCGCGGGAGAGTTCCATCCGCGGGTTGTAGAAGATCGGGGCGGAGGCGGGAGGAAACGGGTGGGATGGATCCTGCACAGGGATAAAAAACCGCGTATTTCCCTCTTCTGCCTCGATATACTTCATTGCCGCAAATGTGGCGGTTCGACAGCCTTATACCTTCTCCTTAATAATGAATATAGGCAGGGCGTGTGGCCTAGTNNGGACAGGGCGGCAGCCTCCTAAGCTGTAGGTCGGGGGTTCAAATCCCCCCACGCCCGTTTCTCTCTCGTTTTTCTCCTCATTACTAACGATATTAATACTTCCCGGGTTGCACTTAGAGACCATATGTGCAGGAGGAAGGAGCCATTCTCCCGTATCCCCCGTACTTGAGGGTGATCCGCCCGCTCAACGCGCTTGTTGCCGGGTGTGCAGCCATCATCGGCTATTTCTTGGCTGCCGGCACCCTTGTTCCGGGTATCGCCGTCCTCTTCCTCGTCGTGTTCCTCGTTACCGGGGCAGGAAATGCCATCAACGACTATTTTGACGTGGAGATCGACCGCATCAACAGGCCTGACCGCCCTATCCCATCAGGAGAGGCAAGCGCGAAGGGAGTGCTTGTCTTCTCCATTCTTCTTTTCCTTGCAGGAATTGCGCTCTCGTTCCTGACAAACATTTTCTGCATTGTAATCGCCGTCGCGAACTCGCTTCTCCTCGCATGGTATGCTGCTGCCCTGAAGAGGACACCTGGGGCAGGGAATGCCGCCATTTCATATCTCACTGCGTCGATCTTCCTGTTTGGCGGGGCATATGCCGGCCCCGACGGCCTGCAGCTCGTATCTCCGGTGGCCCTGATCACCTTCTTTGCCATGTTCGCACGGGAGATCTGGAAGGATGCAGAGGATGTTCTGGGGGATGTTGCCAGTGGTGCCGATACTCTCCCTATCAGGATCGGAGTGTATCCTGCAATCTGCCTTGGATTTGTATTCCTTGTGGGAGCGCTTCTTGCAAGCCTTGTGCCTGTGCTCTGGTGGGGGCCGTATTACCTGGCCGGGATCGCCTGCGTCGATATCCTCATCCTCTGTGTGGGTATCAGAGCCCTGGGCTGTAAAACCGCTGCCTGCCTGAAGAAATCCCGGGTTACCACCCTCTTGAAGTATGCGATGTTTGCGTCTCTGGCGGTATTCGCCGTGTCCGCATTCCTTCTCTGAACATGCCCCTGTCAAAGACTTCCTCACTTCAACCATCCCCTGCAGGGACGATTCAGATGTGCAGACGGGAAAACGAGATAGAGAGTTGCGGTGAAAAAAGGATGCCGCGTCTGCATATCCGGTTATTCTCATCGTGAATGTGTGTGCGGGACTTCAATAATCTTCTGCGACCG
>DUGV01000298.1 GCA_013331225.1 Methanolinea sp. | reverse complement strand
CCTGACAGGGGGCCTGTGGCGATGCCGCCCGTCCCTTCCGCATTCTCCGGCCCCGCCACTGCAACCCCGAGAAGTATCCCGATCGTGACGACCACCGCATGGAGGAACGCGGCCACACGTCTGGAGATGCTCCTCCCTGTGGCCCCATTCCTGTAAATGCCGCACGATCCTGCGAGTAAAAGGGGATACATGTCCTAAAAAATAGTGTTTTCCATATCCATTTGAATATTGCGGTGGAAAGACCGGAACCGGCCTGGAAATGCCCGGTTATTCTCCCGTGTACTCCTCCTTCAATGGGCGTTTTGTGACCGGGATCGTGATCGCGCGTGGCCCGTCCCGCCGGGACTCAAAAAAACTGTGGAAATGGCGTATTTTTTGGATCCTCTGTGATGGTGCCGCAGGGAACGAAAACGAATGGTCTGCAGGGCATTCCCGGTTTCGGACCGGCCGGGACGAATCGGATATTTATATATAGTCCAAAGTTTTTCCACTTCTCGTGGACTGGAAGGAGTCGCGCCCCTGTCTTCCCGGGCACCTCCTTTCAAAACCAGTGCCTGGGCACCGGGAGAGAGGCGGCCCACCTCCCCGGCCGCGTTCGCACCTGGTGCCTGCCATGGCGCACCTCCTGGTCTTCCCGTGCAGCCATCCCGGGAACGAGGGCGCCATGGCCAGATGACAAGGTGGTAATGAAATGAAAAGACAATCCCATACCCCGTGGCTGTGTGCGATATTCGTCGTTGCAGCCGTCTTTTACCTGGTGCCATCCGCAATGGCGGCCAGTGCTGCCGTGCTCACTCTCTCTGTGTCACCAGCGGTCGTGACTTCCGGAGAGCAGGTAACCCTTGAAGGAGCCCTCTCGGACGCCTCGACGGGCGCCCTGATACCCATGCAGATAATCACGGTCCAGTCTTCTCCCGACGGGGTGACCTGGACCAGAGTTCTCTCCACTATCAGCAGGACCGGGCAGTTCCAGGTCACGCGGCTGATGCGGGACCCCGGGACCTATTATTTCAGGGTGCAGTACCCCGGGAGCAGGACCTACGCGGCAGCGACCAGTCCCCCGGTGGTTGTGACCGTGAAGTCTCCTTCCGGGCAGAAAGCCTCGTCCCTCTCGATATATGCGGCTCCCCATATCCTGGCGCAGGGAGGCACGGTGACGATCTCAGGGACCCTCGTTGCATCCCAGGGGGGCAGAGGGATCCAGGACCGACCGGTGATCGTCTTCTCTTCATCCGACGGTACGAGTTACTCTCCCGTTGGCACGGCAATAACTGATCAGAGTGGGAGGTACTCCCACAGCACCCAGATGAACACCCCTGGCCGCTTCTTCTTCAAGGCGGTCTACAACGGGGACAGCAGCTACACTGCCTCGGCGAGCGCCGTCGTGGCGGTGGATGTGACCGCTGTGCAGCAGAAGGCCACGACCCTCTCGATCGTGGCATCCAACTCATCGCTCTCGCTCGGCCAGTCTGTGAACCTGACAGGGGTCCTCAAGGAGACATACGGCGGGATTCGCATCCCCGATTCCCCTGTGACTGTCCAGTTCTCATTCGACGGGGGTGCGTGGAGCGTGCTCGGCCAGAGGACGACGGATAGGAACGGGGAGTACCTGGCCGTGCACACCCCTTCGAAAGCCGGGAAGTATCTGTACCGCGCCACCTACTCCGGCAGCACCACCCATGCACCCTCGGAAAGCCCCTCCGTGACCGTGAACGTGACGTCGCTTCCGGGGCCCGGAGACTCCAACCTCTCGATCCAGGTCTCTCCAAAGTCCCTTGGCAAGGGAGGGACCGTGACGATCTCCGGGAACCTCACGGCCGTCAAGAGCGGGAAGGGCATCTCCGGGCGGGCGGTCATCCTGTTCTCCTCATCTGACGGCAACATTTACGCTCCCCTCGGCGTGGCAACGACCTCTGCTGACGGGAAGTATTCAAGCAGCACTCAAATGAACACCCCCGGCCGCTTCTTCTTCAAGGCGGTCTACAACGGGGACGGCACCTACACCGCCTCCGCAAGCCCCGTCGTGGCGGCGGATGTCAGTGACCTGCAGCAGAAGTCAACCGCCCTCTCCATCAGGCCATCTTCCTTCACGTTCACCCTCGGCCAGTCCGTGGACCTCGCGGGGGTGCTTGCAGAGGCAGGAACGGGCAGGCGCATCGCGGGTTCGGCTGTCGGCATCCAGTACTCCCTTGACGGGGCTGCCTGGAACTCGCTCGGCCAGAAGATCACGGACGGGAACGGTGAATACCTTGTCGTGCACACTCCCTCAAAGGCGGGGACATACCAGTACCGCGCCACCTACTCCGGCAACGCCACGTATGCGCCCTCGGCCAGCCCCTACGTGAGCGTGATCGTCAGGGCCCCCTCGGGCCCGGGGGCTTCCGCCCTCTCGATCAACGCGACTCCCCGGGACATCTCCCCGGGTGGCACGGTGACAATCTCCGGGAACCTCACCGCCGCCATCAATGGGAAAGGGATCCCGTTCCGTTCGATCATTGTGCTCTCCTCTTCGGACAATACCAGTTTCTCCCCTCTGGGCGTGGTGACCACCTCTCCTGATGGGAAATACACGAGCAGCACCCAGCTGAACACCCCGGGCCGCTTCTTCTTCAAGGCAGTCTACAATGGGGACAGCACTTACACCGCCTCCGCAAGCCCCGTCGTGGCGGTGAATGTCACCGGCCCGCAGCAGAAGGCAACGACCCTCACCATCGGTGCGGCGCCGGTCTCGCTCTCCCTCGGCCAGTCGGTCGAGGTTGCCGGAGTATTGAAGGAGACCCAGGGAGGCACTCGCGTCCCCGGCGCCGTGATTTTGGTCCAGTACTCCGTTGATGCGGGGGCCTGGAGCACGCTCGGGCAGAGGACCACGGACGAGAAAGGGGAGTACACCCTCGCGCATACTCCTTCGATGGCAGGGACCTACAAGTACAGGGCCACTTACGCTGGCAGCACCACCCACGCATCCTCGGCGAGCGCCACTGTGACCATACGGGTCACCGGGATGCCCCTGGCCCATGGGACCATGCTCACCATCCAGTCCACCCCGGCATCTCCTCTGCGTGGAGAGCCGTATACCCTCAGCGGGCTTCTCCGTGACACCTCCACCGGGAAGGGGATAAGCGGAAAAGCGGTGAGGGTAGAGCGATCAACCGACCTGGGCACGTGGACCCTCGTCGGCATGGCCATCACCCAGACCGGCGGGAGCTATTCTGTCTCGGAGGTGCAGCAGGCGGGCGGCAGGTTCTCCTACCGGGCTGCCTTCAGCGGCGACCGTTCATACCTCGGGTCGGCAAGCCCCGTCATCCCGGTCGTCATAAAGCGGGTCTCCGAAGTGAGCCTTTCCGCGTCACCGGTCCTGATTCCACCGGGTGGAACCGTGAACTGCACCGGGACCCTGGTCGACCCGCAGAGCGGCGCAGCCCTCGCAGGAGAGCCCGTGAAGGTGATGATCTCGCCGGAGAACGCTCACTGGACGGTCTTTGGGACCGCGGTCACCGGGACCGACGGGAGCTGGAAACTCGCGTCCAGGATCGCGAATGCCGGCTCCTACTACCTTGCCGCGAGGTTTGAGGGGTCCGCGTCATACGACGAGGACTGGAGCAACTCGGTCGGGATTACTGTCCGGTAACCATCCTTTTTTTTACACCGGGAGCCACGGTGCCCCATTCGATACCCCCGGGCGGATTCGAACCGCCGTCGCCGGATCCAAAGTCCTGCATGATTGACCGCTACACTACGGGGGTGCGGGCCCTGTTGACCGCTACATCACCGGGAAAGGTGTGTAGCCGGACAACGTCGTCCCAATAGGAATTGCGGCGCAGAATAATTAATTCATCTTGGGAGGAGGTCTCTCTTCACTTCGGGATCGGGGCCGCCGCACAGATCGATCCCGGAATTGCCGGGGCCTTTACACAGATTATTGTCAACGCAGGAACGGGTGCGGCCATTCCGCGTCTGCCACCATCCCGGTATCGACCGAAATTTTTTGGGGGAGGAGGCCCTTTCCACTGTTTCTCACCGTGCGGTGACCTGCCTTCCTTCTTTTATATCCTCCTCGCTGACGTCGTATGCAAGGGACATGCCGGCAATGCGGTAGGGGCCTTCCGCCCTGACGGGATAGGGATTGTCCACCGTTGAATAGGGGACGATGAACGTTCCATTTCTGCTCTCCTGGCGGTAGGTGAACGTCCTGCCCTGGTTGGTGACGAGCACAAGCTCGATCGTCCCCTCGCCGGCAATCCTTGCACCCTTCACCCGCTCGAATATCTTGACATCGGAGAGATTGTCGACCGGGTCCCTGTGGGGGGATTCATAGATGAGGCGGTAGTGCTGGAGCGCGGGAACCACCGAGAGCGGGCCTGCAAGGGAGCTGCTGAGCACCGCGGCAGACGCCTCACTCCTGGGGGATTCGGTGAACTGGGCCTCTTTCTCGCGGGCAGCCTCGTAGGCAAGGTGCTCAATCTTTGTTATCACCGGGACCGAACCGGCCTTCTCCTGGTACTCGAGGTAATATGCCTTGTCCGGGACAGTCATGGAACCGTCGAGTGCATGAAGCCGCGCAATCATGGTATGATAATACGGGGCGTCGACGAGGGTGAGCGGGGTCAGGGAGCCACCTCGCTCCCCGGGTACCAGGAAGTCCCGCGTGTAATACCCGGTCTTCCGTGAACTATTATACAGCCCCGCGGTACTCACGAATTTCGTATTCGCCATCCTGGTCTCGGTGATGACGTAGCGGGAGCCGAGGCGCGTGGCAACCTTCTCGGCCTCCGCCTCGCTGGGAGCCATGAGTAACGCGGTCGTCCCGTACGTGCCAAGGGCGTTGTCCTGGAAGGGGTTCGAGTTCGGGACCCTCCTGCCAAGGACCGTGATCAGGTGCCCGTAGTCCCAGAGCGAGAGGACGCCGTACGAGGTGGAGGGATAGGTCCAGTTCTCCCGGGGATACACGCCGAGGTACTCGATGCCCGGGTCGGGGCTTGCACTCTCCAGCCATTCGAGGGCACCTTTCCAGTCATCGGAGACAAGGTAGGCCTTGTAGCGTGCAGGGCTCGTCACGTCCTGATACAGGGACACTGCCGCGAAGAGGACAAGGGCCAACATGACAAGCGACATCGCATTCGAGGCCGGGAATGATGCCTTTTCGCGTGTCTTTCCCTTTTTCCCGGTCTCCCGTACCTTTTTCGCTGCAGGGTTGTCCTCCTTCTTTTCAAAGTATGCCGGGCCCGCCGCCACGGTGATCCCCGCCGCAAGCGCAACGAGGACCGAGAGGTAATATTCATACCTGACATGGGCAACTGTTGCAACGAGGATTACCGCAGCCCAGGAGAGGATGAAGAGGAACCAGGGCTGCCGGCTTTTGTACCAGGCGATCACAACCAGCGCGAGGCCTGCCGCAAGGAGGAGGATCCCGATATTGAAGCTTGCCCATGCGTCCGCGAGGGTCATCGCCTCCATCTCCTGGATAGGATATGCGGCTGCCGGCGACCCGAAGAACACGGAAATGGACGAGAGAAGCGTCTCCCAGACGGACGGCAGCGCGAGCGCAAGGAGCGCAAGCCCGCCGGCCCCGGCCACGGCGAGCGCGAGGTAAAACCTGGCTCGGGTCCTGCCGAACGCGTGAGAGAGGGCGAGGAGAACGAAGGTCCCGGCGATGAGGAGGAGGTATACGTAACTGTGAGCGACCGTGTAGCTCGCAAGCGAGAACCCTGCCCGCTGGATCATGAAGAGCGAATACCCGGCGAGCACGATGGCAAAGGTGATGCCATTCACGAGCCCGAGGGCTACGCACGTGTTCCGGTCGGACGGGGCGACGATGAACTGGAGGAGGGTAAAGATGGCCACGATCAGCGCAAAGATGACCATCGTGGGCATGACAAGGAGGCCAAGGAGGTAGGCAATCCCCGCACCGGCTGCAAGCAGCCCTGCGGGAAGAAATTCCGCCGCCTGCCCGGCACGGAATTCCTTCCCGTACGCGTGCATGAGTGCCAGTACATACAAGATGCAGAAGAGCGTGCTGAAGAGCACCTCGGCGCCGTGATGATCGAGGAACCCGAAACTCGTCCTGAGGAAATACCCGCCGGGGATGATGGCGAGCGCCGCTGCGGCGACCAGGCCCGCCTTCCAGTCATAGAGGGCCTTTCCCAGCAGGTATATGACCGGGACCGCGAGCGCCGCGAGAAGCGGGGGGACGAATGCGGCGGAGAAGAGGACCGTATCCCTGGTCGCGGCACCTGTGAGCAGGGCGAAGCTCCCGGCAAGGAAGGGGAAGAGGGGGCCCCAGTCGACCACCTTCCCGGTGGGGAATGCGGTCATGGGATCGAACCATGCGTAGTACGGATAGTGTGCAACCATCAGCTCGATCTGCCGGGCACCGTACCAGGGGTCCGCAGCCAGGACGGGCGGGATCGTGTGTTCGACCAGGTAGGGGACCAGGAGCAGGCGGAGGCCGATGGCGACCACCATCAGCAGGAAGAGGCAAGCCACAACGGCAATTCTCTTGTGTATTGCGACCCATTCGGCAGGTTGGTTCATGTATCCCCCTTTATCTCACAGATCTGTAATAGCGACCATTATGCACGTAAAAGTTTCTATCTGTCCTGGAAGGACCAAATTTTTCGTCCGCGGGAAGGAGCTCCCCCAGTCATTGTGTCCCTTTCGGGCATGACCGCTCCCATTCTGCTGGGTATTTATATCACGGGTTGCAATGCCACTGTACAGCAAACGAAGGACGATTCACATGCATCCTGTCATCTCCAGAGTATGGATCCTTGTCCTCCTCCTCGTCGCCTGCGGGCTGGTCTTCATAGTGTCCGCAGAGGACGGGATGATCGGGGGTGGTACCGGCTACTTCGAGATCAGCTCCACGCCCTCGGGGGCAAGCGTCTACTTCGACGGCTCCTACAAGGGAACCTCCCCGGTCACGGTCTCTGTCTCGAGCACGGGGACACCTTACCACACCATACGGGTCACGAAGAGCGGGTACGAAGACTACGAGCAGAGCTACGACGGCAACCCCTTCGAAGGCGAGACCATCCACATCTACGCGACGCTCACCCCCATCATCGGCGGCGGAAAGGGCTATTACTCCATCTCTTCCTCCCCCTCGGGGGCAAGCGTCTACTTCGACGGCTCCTACAAGGGAACCTCCCCTGTGACAGTGGAGGTCTCGAGCACGGGGACCCCCGGGCACACCGTCCGCATGACCCTCTCGGGATACCAGGAGTGGAGCAATTACTACGCGGGCAACCCCGGGACCGGCGAGACCGTCTATGTCTTCGCCTCTCTCACCCCTGTCCAGAGCTACGGGAGCATCTCGGTGACCTCGTCGCCCTCCGGTGCGACTGCGGTCCTTGACGGCGCGAGTTCCCAGCTCACGCCCTGCACCTTCAACAACGTGGTGCCGGGGTCCCATACCATCCAGGTGACCCGGTCCGGCTATTCACCCTGGAGCACCACGACGACCGTGAGTGCGGGGAGGAATACCCAGGTGTATGCATCGCTCTCACCCCTGCAGCCTGCGACCGGATCGATCTACGTCACCTCGGTCCCCTCGGGGGCGAGCGTGTACGTGGACGGGACGTACTACGGGCCTGCCCCGCAGCTCGCCTCGGGCCTCTCCCCCGGGTACCACCAGGTGCGGATCTCTCTCTCGGGGTTCCAGGACTGGACAGGGTCCGTGAACGTGCAGTCGGACGCGACCACGCGGATCAGCCAGACCCTCTCGGTCGGCCCGACCCCGACTCCTCTGCCGGGGACCGGCTCAATCGCGGTCCATTCTACTCCGGCAGGTGCAGAGGTTTACCTTGACAACGCCTATGTCGGAATCTCCCCCCTCACGATCCCCTCGGTCTCACCGGGATCCCACGTGGTCCTGCTTACGATGCCTGGTTACGCCAACTGGCAGGCCACGGTCCAGGTGCAGCGCGACGTGATCGCTTCGGTTGATGCGACACTCTCCCCGTCACCGACCTCGGCGCCGACCAAGTCAGGCCTCCCGGCCGCACTCGCGGTCCTCGGGGTCGGCCTCATTGCCGTGGCGTTCATGGCAAAGAGGCGCTGAAGAGAACTTTCCCTCTTTTTTCCCTTGCGCAAAGAGAAACGCTTTCATCCTATCCCGTGCAACCTGCCATCCATGGCACTCACCAGCCAGCAGGAAGCCGAGATCTGCGGTATGATGGACTGTTACGCAGAGATGTATCGCACCAGGAACGCAAAAGGACTCTTCTCGCTCTTCTCCCCGGGCATCTGCGGGTACGGGAGCGGCCCTGACGAAGTAGTGAAGGACGCCGCTGCGATGAAGGCGCAGGTGAAGCGGGACCTGCTCCAGGCCGACTCGGTCCGTATCCGGTTCGATATCCAGCGGGTCTCTGGAGAGATGCCGGTCGCGTGGGTGATGGCCGACTGCGATTTCGAGGTGGTGGTGAAAGGCACTTCCCTCTGCATGACCGGCCGCATGACCGCGGTGCTCAGGAACACCGGCTCCCGCTGGCTCTTCGAGATGGTGCATTTCGCGGTCCCTGCCATGGAGCAGGCACCGGGCGAGTCGTATCCCGGGAGTGCGTAGAATATCCCCACATCTTTTCCCGTAACTCTCCTGAAGTGGCAGGGATGGCCGGTTATTTTCTTTGAACGAAATCGGCCCTTTCCCCTGTGCCGGCTCATTCGCCCTGCCTGACATGGACGCTCTCAAGCCTGCCCGACGTACTTGGGAACGGGATCCCCGCAGGATTTATTTCCCCTCACTCTTATCGGGACATCTGGCGGTTCCCGCCCTCCGCAGGCATTCATCCGGAGAAGGGACATCGTTCATGGGAGTGGACCTTGGGCAGACGGATTCTTACCGGCTCCTTGGCTGCAGCCAGGTGACCCCGGGAAAAAAGTGGTGCCAGATCCTACAGCACCGGGAACTGCTGGCGGTCGATAGGGGTGAGGGTGTAGCTCCACCAGGAACCCGGGGGCTGCCAGGTGATGAAGGTCATGGTGTACCCTTGAGTTCCTGCGCCCCCGAAGTACTGCGGGAGCTCCCACTTCAGGTACCCGCCCACCTTCACAAATGACTTTGTCACGGGGTCCCACCGCTCGCCGAAGGTGATGTAGACATCGTAGGGCCCCTGGGGAACGACCTGGTCGAACCGGTGCGAATACCCCTTCGCCACGTAGACGGCAAGGAGCGCGCCCCTTGAACCGCGGGGGGCGAGAGCCACGACGAGGTCGCTTGCGCCCTGCGAGTTGTCGATGGCGAGGAACTGGCCGCCGGTCTGCCAGTATCCCTTTACAAGCGATCCGCTCGGAATAGTGGGGTAGCGGACCGCAAGCGCGCTCTCAAGGTAGGGTGCCACGACCGGGCCCTGGGAAGGGTCGATCGCAATGGCATGCTCGTAGTCGGCGATGGCCTGGTCGTATTGTTTCAGGGCCGCATACGCCCTGCCCCGGTTAAAGTACGCCCTGGCATATGCCGGGTCCAGGGATATCGCCCGGGTGTATGCATCGATCGCCGCGTCCCAGCGGTACTGGTTGGCGTACCCGTTGCCCATGTCGTTCCATGCGGCGGCGGTGGAGTGGGCGTCCCCCGAGACGATCACCATCTCGGCGGATGTGGGCACTGCACACAGAGCCGCTGCAATGATGAACAGGAGCAGGCAGGCTGCGGCGGTGGTTCGTGTGGTGGCAGGCATAGGGTATCTCCTGTAAAGGAATATACGGATGGCCTTTATATACCCTCGTACACAGAGAGGCAGGATGAGAAAAGAGGAGGGGGTATCAGAACCTAACCTTGTCGAACCGTGCGTTGACCCGCTCAATGATTGCACCAGGGTCGATCCGCGATCCAGGCCCTCCTGCCGACCAGTTCGGGTAGTTCATCCCCGGGAACTGGGAGAACCCGCTCTTCAGGAGGAAGATATTGATCAAGCGAACCGTCTCTCCATCGGTGATGGTGACGGTCCTGGTATAGTCCTGGTACCCTTCCTTCATCAACGCGACGGTGTGGGTCCCGGGGCCCACACCGGTGATTGTCATCGGTGTCGTCCCCACGAGCGCCGAATCGAGGTAGACCTCCGCATGCGAGGGGATGGAACTCACCTTGATGGACGCCGTCGCCGGGTTG
>DUGV01000073.1 GCA_013331225.1 Methanolinea sp. | reverse complement strand
TGAAGAAGCCCCGGCGGTCGAGGTCCGACCGGATAACCAGGGAGTCTCCGGCGAGGTAGAGCCTGCCCACCTTCGCAAACGGGGACTCGGTGTGGAGGGTGACGGTCCACCGGCTGCGATCGATGTCTGGTTCTTCCTGCGTTCCTGGGGAGCTTTGCAGGGGATGAGTGTCTTGTTCCCTCCCGATGCAAGGACATCGTTTGGGAGGATGGCCCCTTTGTTTGTTTCTGCATAAAACTACAAAGGGCCACTAGCTCTTAGATCTTACGGTAGTTCGTAGCCTTTTTTGAGGGTTTCAACAACGCCGGTTTTTCAAAAACTCCAGGGATACAATATTAATACCGTACGGTAATATCAGGTGCATCATGAGATTGCACAACGCAGTTATCTGATCCATATGAATGAACCGAATTGCATCACTCACTATGCGAGGTGAAGGGAATTCCGCACAATCCTCCCGGTGAAAGATCACGAAAAAAAGAGCCAGAACCCCTCCCTTATAAAAACCAAGAGTCCGTTCCAAATGAAGATGAGGCTCGCGAGTTTACCCGAAAACTCATAGAGAGCGAAGAACGGTTTCGGATTGTCGCACAAGCAATCACCGATATAATATGGGAATTTATTCCTTCTACCGGAAAGGGATCCTGGTTTGGCGATATCGAGCGTTTCATTGGATGCCAGCCGGGAGAATTCTCTCATACTCTGGAGGCGTGGGAATCACTGATTCACCCCGACGACCACGACCGGGTGATGCATGCGATCCAGTGTGCTATCGATGCAGGAACACCGTACGACATCGAATTCAGGATATTGGCAAGGGACGGATCCATCCACTACTGGCACGAGAAAGGGATGGTACTCAGGAATCCTGACGGGACCCCGAGGAAGATGATCGGGTCGACCACCGATATCACACGGATTCATGAGATCGAAGAGGCACTCATCGCGAGTGAGGCAAAATTTCGCACCATTGTCAACCATTCAACCGACCTGATTCTTCAGATCGATGAACGGGGAATCCCTGTTTTTGTCTCCCCGTCGTTCAGTGACCTCCTGGGGCACCAACCCGATGAGATCCTTGGACATGCTCCGGATTCAAAGGTATTTGATCCTGCCGGTCTCGCACAGATACGTCGGGGGCTGGGATTACTCTCCCAGGGAATTTTTCCTTCTTCGGTGATGCGTTCAGAGATCGCAATGACACGAAAAGATGGCTCAAAGGTGGTTCTGGAGTACCAGGTCTCCCCGATCGTTAAAGAAGGGAAATCCAGGGGGGCCTACCTCTTCATGCGGGACATCACCGAACGGAAAGAGATTGAAGAGTCCCTATATCGCGAAAAGGAACTGCTTAAGGAGAAGGTGGTTGAACGCACCCAGGCCTTGGCAAAGAGCGAGGAGATGTACACGGCACTTGCAGAGTCCGCCCAGGATGCCATCTTCATTGTTGGGCCGGATGGCATCACTCACTACATGAACCAGTACGCCGCAGCGTTGTTTGGCAACCTGCCCGATGCCCTGAAGGGGAGATACCTTCATGAAATCTTCCCAGAATCTCTCGTGGGCGCTCTCCTTGCGGTGACACAACGCGTCTCATCGACCGGAAGATTGGAACATTGGCAGCAGGAGATCATACTCCCGATGGGGACGCGCTGGTTCGATATCATCCTCACCCGCCTCTTGCTCCCAGATCCAGATCCTGGCCTGGTGCTTGGGATCGCCCATGATATTACACCCATACGAGAACAGGAACTGGCTCTTTCAAAGAGCGAGGCTCAATTCAGGGGTATCTTTGAAAATGCCGCAGAGGGAATCCTGATCGCAGATATCCCCACTGGAGCATTGTTTCATGCAAATCCCTCCATCTGCACGATGCTCGGATACAGTGCAGACGAACTCTCCAGGATGAGTGTCAGGGACATACACCATGAAAAAGACCTTCCCCTTGTGTGGCAGGCGTTTGAAACCCAGGCTCGTGGAGGCCTCTCGGTCCTGCATGAGATCCCCGTAGTGCGGAAAGATGGGACGACGCGCTTCATGGACATCAAGGCATCACGCATCATCTGGGACGGGAAAGAATGCAGCCTCGGTCTCTTCACGGACGTGACCGACCAGAAGGCTGCACGTGAGGCTATTGCCGCCCGCCTGGAGGAGAGGTCTCTCCTTGTCCGGGAGATCCAGCATCGTGCAGCGAATAATCTTCAGATTATCGGAAGTCTCCTCTCGCACCAGATCCGGCAGACCCGGGATACCACAGCCCTTGCCTCGCTTCGTGTGATGCAGCACAGACTTCAAACCATGGATTTTGTCTATAAACAGGTCCAACAGTATGAGAATTTTACCGAGATCGATGCCGGGGATTATATTGCAAAAATTGGAAGAAATCTATGCCAGACCGTGGGGCCTCGAAAGCATATCACCATCGGGACAGATATCCATCACATAACCCTGGATCCCGATAGTGCGATTCCTTTAGGCCTTCTCGTCAACGAAGTGATGGGAACTGTCATGGAGAGCGCCTTTCCCGGTGAAAGGGAGGGGCATATCCAGATCACCATGAAAGAGTCTGATGACCATTATACTCTTCTCATCACGCATGATGGGCTTCCCCTACCTGTTC
>DUGV01000006.1 GCA_013331225.1 Methanolinea sp. | reverse complement strand
GAACCATCCCCTCAGCCGGGGATCGAATGTGGCATCCATCCCGGTGAACCATGGGTAGATGAATGACATTCCGCTCTCAGTCCCCACGTAGACTGCCGCAAGGTTCTTATCGGATGCAAAGAGTGGGATGAAGATATCGGTCATCATCCCGGCGGCGTTGCGCTCTTCGACGGGGATATCCTTCTCGACTCCCGGCGAGAGGAAGAGGACGGTGGTCGAGGCGGGGTCTTGTGGCTCCTCGTCCTGGAGGTAGAAATGCCGGGGCCTCACCCGGGAAGGATCTGCCTGGATCTCCCCGGCATAACGCACCAGCATCTCGATCTCCCCTGAAACGCGGTCGAAGATGATGTTGCTGATATATGCCTGGTCCTGTGCCAGCCGGAGCAGGGATCCCCGTGCATCCCGCTCCATGGCGGCAGTGCTGTCCTCGACGGCCCGGTCACCAAGGGCGCTGCTGCTCTCCACAGCATACCGGCTCACGTCACCGATCTGGACAAATGCGAGGATACCTGTGACAAGCAGTCCGCTTACAGAGAGGGCCAGGAATACAAGGAGGATCTTGGTCTTCACTGAGAACCGGAACCGCCTCCTGTCCTCTTCCTCGCCGGCCATAAGGATCACGTCTGTTCCGGGAGGGAATAAGCCAGACGGTTTGAACAGCTGCCCCGCCCTTTTCCGCGAGAATGCTCCAATCCGGTATGCCCGGGTCAGAAGAAGTGCGAAATGCCGGCAATACTTTTCATCCAGGGATTCCCATCACTCCACCGTGAGAGAGATGTCAGGAAGTATCTCGTTTGTCCAATTAGAGGTTAAGAAGCCAGAAGACGTGAACATCATCCTCGGTCATTCCCATTTCATCAAGACAGTCGAGGACCTGTACGAGGCAATGGTGGGATCCGTCCCCGGTGCCAGGTTCGGCATCGCGTTCTGCGAGGCATCCGCAGACTGCCTCGTTCGACGCGACGGGAACGACGAAGAGCTCTGCGACATGGCGGAGAAGAATGCACTGGCAATTGGGGCGGGGCATTCATTCATCATATGCATGCGGGACTGCTATCCCATCAATGTCCTGAACGCAATCAAGTCACTACAGGAGGTCTGCACAATATACTGCGCCACAGCAAACTCTGTGGACGTGATCGTGGCGGAGAGCCCGCGTGGGAGGGGGATCATGGGAGTCATCGACGGCTCATCGCCCAGGGGCGTTGAGACCTCCGAGAACGCGCGGGAAAGAATCGATCTTCTCCGAAGGTTCGGATACAAGAGAGGATGAGTTCCTCCCGCGTCCTGACAGCCATTTTTTTTGGGATCCGCAGGTGAGCCTTGTTCTGTTTTCCCTGTGTGCGAAAGGAAAAATGAACAGCTACAAATACTCCCGCCCCCGTCTCTCTTTTACCATGGCAGGAATGGGTTTCCGGGGTAGGGCCGGGTACTGGGGAGGTTTTTTTGCATGGGGTGAAGAGAACAGTCGTATCGAGCACGAAGACGCAGGCCGGGGGACTCGCACATGAACCTTCCGGACCAGTTCACTGGCCTAAACGGTGCCTGGAATGCGGCGCTCATCGTCACCACTGCCGCCGCTCTTCTCCTCAACCTCGCCGGCCTCATCTTCGGCATCACCATCATCTTCCCTCACCTCCTCTACATCCCGGTGGTGATTGGAGCCTACCGTTTTCCAAAGCAGGGAGTCGCGATCGCGGCGGGAATCGGGGGAGGCTACCTCCTCACCATCCTGCTGATCAGGGGGGTGGATAGCCCCCTCCTCATCGAGGCGCTGATCAGGGTATGTGTGATAATCTTCATTGGATGGCTGATCGCCATGCTTTCGGGAAGGCTGCGTGAGCAGGAGGACCTGTATCGAGGCCTCTTCGATCACTCCGAGGCTGGGAGTATCCTTGTCCGGGAGAAGGATGGAAGAAGGGTCGTCGAAGAGGTGAACTGGAACGCCGCCCATCTCCTGGGAAGGGATATATCGGACCTGAAGGGGTCTCCCCTGACGACTTTCCTTGCAAAGGAAGTAGAGGATGCCCTCTTTTTGCGACTGTCGAGCGAAGGGAGGATCTACGCGGAGCAGGCAGTGGTGACGACTCCCGATGGGAGCGAGCAGCAGGTCCTCATCTCCATTGCAGCGCTCCCGGGCAACCGTGCCATCATCACAGGGGTGGACATCACTGGCAGGGTGAACGCCGAGGAAGCCCTCCAGACCGCGAATGAGAAGCTCTCCCTCCTTGCCAGGATATCCTCTGATCACCTCCACCAGACCGTAAACGAGATCATCGAGACAGTGGACGAGGCGTCGGCGAAGTGCCAGGATACAAGGGCAATCGGTTTGCTTGAGAGGATCCGGGGGATGGCCTGGACCCTCGCACGCCAGATCTTCCTCACCGAGACCTACCAGGACCTCGGGGCGTCGCCACCGGAATGGATTCCGGTCCAGGGGGCACTCAGGCAGGCAGACACCTCTGCTGCCGGAGGGGATCTCTCGATACGGTTCTGGGCAGAACGCCTCGAGGTGTACGCAGACCCTCTCTTCCTCGACGTCATGTCCCATCTTGTGGAAAACGCCATCCGCCACGGATCAACGGCCAAAAATCTGAACGTCTCCTACGCCGAGACACCCGGCGCCCTTGAACTGATCGTCGAGGATGACGGCCAGGGGATACCAGACGAGAAGAAAGAGACGATATTCGAGTACGACGCCGGCCGGCACGCGGGTCTCGGCCTCTTCATCTGCCGGCAGATCCTCTCCGTGACGGGGATGACCATCTCAGAGACCGGGAGATTGGGGAAGGGTGCACGCTTCGTGATTCGTATCCCGGATGGAAACTGGCGAGTCGAGGGTGCAGCCGATGATGCGCCTCCGTTCCCAGTTCCTTCCCCGGGTATCCCTGATTGGGGTGGAGAGTTCTTTACAAGGGAACTCCTCTCGGCCGAGTTCCCGGTTGCAAATGAACTGTGGGTGGATTATCACGAGACAAAGGGCGATCCAAAGACCGACCGGATTTTCGCTGCATTTGCAGAAGGGAGGGCAGTCTCCCTTGCCAGGTGCCGGCGGCATCCCGATGGGCTCGAGGTGGACGCGGTATTCACCCCCGTTGCCCACCGGGGCCATGGGTATGCCAATGTGACTGTGAAGGGACTTGTGGAGGCCTGCGGCAACGAACTTCTCTACATGCACTCGGTCCTGAACCTGACCGGGTTCTACGGGAAATACGGATTTGTCACCATCAGTGAGGACGAACTCCCTCCGACGATAAAGGAACGGTTTGCCTTTGCAGGCGGCCAGCTGGAAGGAGCAAATGTCCAGCCCATGAAACGGGAGCCGCCACCGTGAGAGAGATCCTATGCAATAGATGAGGAAGAAAGCTTACCCCTGGATCGTTGCAGGCCCTCTTTAATTCCTGCCTGTTTTGCGAGAGGGAGAAGCCGGCGGGAGTACATGGATCTTATCAGTACATCTCCTGGCTGAAAGTGTTCCCTGGACAACCGAATCTCTTTCACCCACTGTGGGGAATAAACGCACGACAAGTAGAGTTGTATCGCTGACATGAGCCTACTTGTATCCCTTGATCATGTTCAGAAGCGTGTTCCTCGTGGAACAGGTGGGGATTTTTACCCCAAGGTACACGGGGCAGCGCCGTGGCGGGCAGTTGTCGGGGTAGTGCGGGCATTCGAGACAGATGCGCAGCACCTTCTTTTTGTACTGGTCTATGCCTTTTTCAACGAGCGGGGCGATATCCTTCATTGCCTGCAGGGTAGCATCTGTGGAGAACGAAATAAAGGTAGATGTCGGGGAATGCCGGGAATCTGCCCGCAGGCTCGGAATTGCAACTTCTGCCTAATTTTCCGGTTCGTATCTGAGGGGCAAACCGGAAAGGCACCAGCCTTAAGAGGTGCCCTGTCATATCCACTCTGTTATACCCAATGTCGCACGATATCCGCTGGTGGTTGAAAGTTGCATGCATCCTGGCCCTGATCGCCGGGGCTCTCCTGACGGTGTGGAATGTGCAGAACGAGGACCATATCCAGCGGAACAACCTCCTTATAAAAGCGAGGATTGCAGCGAATCCCATCACTTCCGACCAGATTGAAGCACTTTCCGGGTCCGAGGCAGACCTTGGCTCCCCGGTATACACGCACCTGAAGCAAACGATGGAGGGGGTGGTAGCAGCTGATACGCAGGTGAGGTTTGCTTACCTCATGGGGATGAATGATGATGGTGGGATCTTCTTTTTTGTTGATTCCGAGTCTCCCGATTCTGAAGACTATTCCCCCCCGGGACAGATCTACTGGGACGCTACGGTTCCCACCAGGATCGCATTCGCATCAGCTGATGAGTCCACTGCCGGTCCTGCTACTGACCGCTGGGGAACATGGATCACTGCATTTATCCCGGTAAAGGACCCCGACACAGGAGAGCTCATGGGAATCTTCGGGCTTGATGTCGATGCGCATAACTGGGTTATGATCCTTTTAGGTGCGGCAATCCCTCCCATTCTCGGGACCGGGTTGGTCCTAATCCTGCTCCTCTCTTTCATTGTTGTGATTGGACGGAACCAGAAAGAACATGAATTGCTCACCTCGTCTCAGCGGGCCATACAGGAGAGCGAAGAGCGATACCGGCTCCTCTTCACCCGTTCACCTGTCGGGATTGTCCAGATTGACAGGAACGGAAAGATTGTCGCGGCCAACCAGAAGTGTGCGGAGATATTGGGGTTGATCCCCGACTCGCTTATCGGGTTTGATGTCCGTACCCAGTTGCAAAATCCTGAGTTTAGAGCCGCGTTCACGGAAATCCCAAGGGGTGAACCCGCGCATTACGAGGGGGAGTACCGATCGCCTGGTTCAGGAAGAAATCTGTTTGTGCGACTCCTTGCACACCCCCTCTTCTCCGAGGACAGAGGGTATTCCGGAGCAATTGCCATTATCGAAGATATCACCGATAAAAAGCAGGCTGAAAAAGCCCTCCTGATGGCAAACCGGAAACTCAACCTCCTGAAC
>DUGV01000098.1 GCA_013331225.1 Methanolinea sp. | reverse complement strand
TCTCGGCAATACCGCCGGCGTTGTCAGCGACGGGCCCGTAGGCGTCCACCGAGAGCGTGATGCCGAGCGTTGCAAGCATCCCGACACCAGCGATAGCCACGCCATAGAGGCCTGCCTGCTGTGCCGCGATGAGGATCGCGACGACGACAATCACGACGGGGAATACCGTGCTCTCGAACCCCACGGCAAGGCCGGTGATGATGTTCGTTGCCGCACCCGTCTCGCAGGAGTTGGCGATCTTCCGGGTTGGCGGGCGCTCGTAGGAGGTATAATACTCCGTGATGAGCCCTATGAGGAACCCGGCCACGAGGCCGGCAATGGTTGCAACAAAGACCCCGATGTACTGGGGACCGAGCACCATCGTCACCAGGAAGTACGCGGCGATCACAGTGAGGATGAGGCTTGCGAAGGTCCCTGCATTGAAGGCTTTATGGATGGCGCTGCTCTCGTTCTTGTTGCTCCTGACAAAGAAGCTCCCGATGATGGATGCGATGATCCCAAGGCCCGCGATGAACATCGGGAGGAGCACGAGGTTCAGGGAAGCGACTCCCACGAACTGTGTCGCAGCTGCAAGAGAGACACCCATCAGCATCGTGGCAACAATGGATCCGACGTACGACTCGTAAAGGTCGGCGCCCATTCCGGCAATGTCGCCGACGTTGTCCCCCACGTTATCGGCGATGACCGCCGGGTTCCGCGGATCGTCCTCAGGGATACCGACCTCAACCTTGCCCACCAGGTCTGCACCCACATCGGCGGCTTTGGTGAAGATCCCTCCGCCCACACGGGCGAAGAGTGCGATGGAACTGGCACCGAGCGAGAACCCTGAAAGGATGTTGATGATCTCGGAGAGCCCGAGGGTGGTTAACGCGTTCAGGGTCAGGAAGAGGAGCGAGAGCCCCATGAGGCCGAGCCCGACCACGGTGAGCCCCATGACCGTTCCGCTTGCATACGACACCCGGAAGGCTTTTGCCATGCCTTCACGCGCGGCGTTGGTGGTCCGGACGTTGGCCATGGTGGCCGCGGTCATGCCCACGAATCCCGCAGTAGCGGAAAGTATCCCGCCTACCAGGAATGCCACCGACGTGAGCGGGTGGATGCCCGGTGCGAGATAGAGGACGATTGCCAGCACGACCATGAATACCGCGATCGCCTTGTACTGGCTCTTGAGATACACCATGGCCCCAAGCCGGATAGCACCGGCGATTTTCTGCATCAGTTCGGTCCCTGTGCCCTCCCGCTTCATGACCATGAAGGAGTACCCGGCAAAGACCAGGCCCAGCAGGGCACAGACGGGAACAATGAAGAACATATCCATACCTGTAAAACCTCCGGAGAATGTACCATTCTCCACGCATACCAGATGATTATCTGAGATGAATCGACCCGGGCACATAAAAAACTACATGAAACCCGTTGAAGTGGTATCCGGCCGCCGGAAAGGGGAGGGGGTTTAACCTGGGAAAGGGGGCCTTCTGATGGACCTTCGCCGCGCCGGCAGATACATGCACCCGGACACAGAATCCTGGGAATGCAGCCGCAATCAGGTGAAATCCAGGACCCGTGTGTTCAGTGTCTGGAGGTCGAGGACCACCGCCCTCCCTGGCGTGGGCGTGATGTTCATCTGCTTCTGGAAGGCGGTCTGGCCCTGCCACGTGCCCGAGTTCACGCACAGCACTCCGCGGTAATCGCCGATTCCCATGATATGGACGTGGCCGGTGTGCAACACCTCCGGGATGGGGTCTATGATCAGGGCGTCCTCTTTCCCTGCCGCGATCGGGGTCCTCTTCCCGTACGTGGGGGCCAGGTGCCGCCTCTGCAGCATCCCCATCATCATGGGTGCGGCGTTCTCGTATGAGGCGCCGGGGATGAGGCTTATGAAGTCGTCGATTGACCGGCCGTGGTACATCTGCACCCTCACTCCCTGGAGGCTGACGAGCGCGGGATTCTCCACCATGATACAGTTGGAGGGAAAGTTCGCGGTGAACTCAGAAGGTATGGCAGGCTGGGGTTCCGCAGCCCTTACCACGTCGTGGTTGCCCGGGCAGATGACGATCTTCATGCGGGAGGGAAGGTCCCGGAGCATCGACCCGAATACCTCGTACTGCTCGTAGATGTTGGTGATGGTCAGCTCCTGCTCCTGGTTGGGGTAGACACCGATCCCGTCCACGAGGTCCCCTGCGATGAGGAGGTAGGATGCGTCCGAGCCGGAGAGCCAGTCGGCAAAGCGGTTCCAGGCCTCGTCGAGGAACGTGTTGCTTCCAACGTGGACATCGGAGATGAGGATCGCAGACCCGGGATCCTGGCTCCTGAAGGGTGCATGGGTGAGGGGGATGTCCGGCCTGAAGAGCTGCTCGGCAAAGAAGAGGCGGCCATCGCCAGAGAGTGTCCCCCTCACCGCCACGACCTCGTCCGGGACCAGGGTCTCGGCCTCCCCGAACTGCGGGCGTTCCTTGTGAAACAGGACGGAGATCGACGCGGACGAGTCCTCGATCTCCACGATGCGGTGGCCGTTCGTGGTCGCCTTGGACTCCATCACGAGCCCCATGATGGAGCAGGCCTCCTGGCGGTACCGCGCCCCCTTCTTCAGCGCCTCGATGGGCATCGGCGCCGCCCGTGGCCTGATATACTCTCCCAGGCGCTGGTACCGGTCTCTGAAGTAATGGCAGTAATCAGTGATGTGCGAGATGCTCTTCGTCGTTCCTGCGGCCCCCCGGAGCACCTCGCATGAAGGGTCTGCCAGGAACCTGGCGCCGTCACGGTCCTGGTGGAGCCCGGGAATGTGCTGGAGGGATACGACGATGGTATCTCCCGGCACACTTGCGATGATCTGGTCGATCAGGCCCGGGTCATCCTTCTCGGAGAGATAGCGGACCACCTCGGGATGCACCTGCATCTTGGTCGCAAGGAACCGCTGCACAATGGTGGCCGCATCGAGCATTGCATCAATATTGGCTGTGCCGGATATAGGACTTTCACTCCATGTCCATGGAGTGCGGACCGTGCCCTCCGGCGGGAAATTATCCTGAGATGCGAACCGCCGGCCTGCGGCAGGCAGCGTGCAATCCCTTATAAGGCGCCGGAGGAAATATTCAAAGTCCAACAATGTCGCGCAACGATCCCGAAGAGAATAAACCCGGGCTGTGGGAACAATTCAGGAAAAGCGAGAACCCCTGGGTTTCGCTCGCAAGGGAGCTTGCGTGGGTCGCAGCGGTGGTGGGGGGAATCGCCCTTGCGCTCTTTCTCGTCTCCGGGACATGGCCCGCAGTCGTGACGATCGAGTCCGAGAGCATGGTCCCGAACATGAACG
>DUGV01000265.1 GCA_013331225.1 Methanolinea sp. | reverse complement strand
CGTACCTGGGATGGAAGGTCTCCTGAACCGCCGCCCATCCGGTGCACCAGATGTCCCGGGGCAGCAGCAGGTTCAGCGCGGTTTTCGCACGCTCCGGGTTATCGGTTGAGAAGGCGCAGACCTGCATCTTTGCATGCACCCCCCGATCCGTCCGTCCGGCAGTGGCAAATCCTGCGGTGCGCCAGTCCTCAAAAAGCGAAAGCCTTCTGCATGCGGCAATGAACTCGCCTTCCACCGTCCTCAGATCAGGCTGCATCTGCGAGCCGTAGAAATTATCCCCAAGATATGAAAAAGAGAACGCGAGCCTCATCGGTGAACCCTGCGTTTAATTTTACGCAGTGCGCCTCTGAGGGACTGGCGTGTATAGGTCCGAAGGGGAGTCATCCTTCCGCCGGCGATTGACTTTCCCGCCCTGATGGCATCCAGTATCGATGCCACATCCGGCTCAGCATGGACAAGTGTCTGGCCGAATCCGACGAATCTGGCGTTATGCGCATCACTTCCGCCGACACAGGGTTTTCCGAACTTTCTCGCAATCCTCGCCGCTTTCCGGTTTGCCGCCCCGGTGATGTACCGGCTGTTGAAGCTCTCGACCGCGTCGACCGCCTCGACGCCGCTCTTCAGTTTGAGCCCGACACCATGCCGCCAGAGATGGTACGGGTGGG
The DNA here is from genome assembly GCA_013331225.1 of Methanolinea sp. Taxonomy (GTDB): domain Archaea; phylum Halobacteriota; class Methanomicrobia; order Methanomicrobiales; family Methanospirillaceae; genus Methanolinea_A; species Methanolinea_A sp11423u. Next base: position 4,051 of record DUGV01000265.1, on the reverse strand, counting down.
GAAGGATGAGTGTTGCTCCAAGCGAGCGGGCAAGAGTTGCCGTCTCGAGAAAATCCCTGCCAGCAGGAACAGTTCTTGTAATCCCGAGCGCAAGAAGATGCCCCTGCTTTGTGGAGATCTCGATACCGGGAATCACCACAACCGACGTATCACACTCGAGAGCATAGCGTGCGCCGAGCACGGTGTCGTGATCCGTGATCGCCACTGCTCCCAGGCCGATTACTTCGGCCCTGCGGAGGATATCCTCTACGCTACTTTCGCCGTCACGTGAGAAGTTGGTATGGACATGCAGGTCGCACCTCAACATGAGATCAGATTATTTTTCATCTCCGAGTTATTAATGGAAACGTATGCGCATTCTTCTCCCCACCGGTTCGGTGACCGCGGCAACCGTCACACAGGCAGCAGATGCATGCAGGGGCCGTTACGAGATAGATGTCATTGTTACAGGCGAGATTGCATCGTTTCTCACACCGGTGCAGCTGCAGGGCCTGATCAAAGACGGCCGCTACGACATGGTCATCGTCTCCGGTATGTGTACGGCATCCTTTGAACAGGTCGAGCGAGATACTGGTGTTCCGGTGTACCGGGGACCACGGCACGCGGCGGATCTCGGCATCGTGCTCTCGATCCTGGAGACGCTCGAACTCTCCCGGAGCGTTCCTGCCGACGATTTTCTCGCTGCACGGCGGCGGGAGGAGGCAGAGAGAACGCTTGCGCAGTACGAGGAGGCCGCCTCATGGGAATGCATGATCCGCGGGATGAAAGTGGGAGGGAATTCGCGCATCAAGGTGCTCGCCGAGATCATGGATGCACACCGGCGCGAGGATCTCCGGGGGGAGGTGGAACAGTTCTTTGCATCCGGTGCCGACATCGTGGATATCGGCTTTGGTTTTGATGCCACTCCGGACGACGTCGCCCGGTGCTTCTCGGAGCTTGAGGGTATCACGGGCCCGCTTGCCGTCGACACGCAGGATCCCGCTCTTATTGAGGCGGCGCTCGTGCGTGCGGACATCATCCTGAGCCTGCACGAGGATAATATCCCCCTCGTGGGGAAGGCAGTTGCTGATGCCGGTGCGGCGGCAGTTGTGGTGCCGCGCAGGCGGACACTGGCGGAGAACATCGCCGCCGCCGAGGAGGCGAAAATTGCCTGCCTGATTGCGGATCCACTCCTCCAGCCCGTCGGATCCGGGCTTGTCCGATCAATCGGGGACTTTTCAAACGTTTCCCATCCCATCTTCTTCGGCGCTGGTAACGTTGTGGAACTGCTTGACGCCGACTCGCCGGGTACAAACGCGCTCCTCTGCGGCATGGCCCATGAGCTCGGGGCATCGATCATCTTCACGAGCGAGCATTCCGACAAAACCAGGGGTTCGGTTGCGGAGATGCGGAGGGCGACCGAGATGATGGTCCTCTCCAGGGACCGGCCCTATCCGAAGGATCTCGGCCTCGACCTGCTGGTGATCAAGGAGAAGCGGAGGCGGAGAGAGCCCCCGCTCGAATACCGGACCTTTGTGCAGGCAGGCCCGGTGCCTGCAGAGATCGAGTACGACCCGCATGGGAACTTTCGCATCGGGATAGAGGGGGCAGAGGTTGTCGCAGTCATAAGAGACCGGGCATACCGGGGAACATCCTGGGCAGAAGTCTTTTTCGCCATCCTTGCAGGAGAGGAGGTCTCACTCCTTGACCATGCCGCGTACCTGGGAAAGGAACTCTACAAGGCAGAGCTGGCGATCCGGTTCGGCCGGAGTTTCGAGCAGGACGGGCCCTTCTGACAGGGGACAACGGGGGTGTTGCAGGCAGGACCCGGGGATGTCACCCTTTCTCCCTGCACCATGGTTTAATGCCGTCTTCTTGCCAATTATGATGAAGCATATGCAGATACGGGGCATCAGCACGGACCTCCTGGACCTCCTCCTGGAAGTGGGGAAGGATCGTCATCCTTACGAGTTTGCAGGGGTGATTATGGAGGAGGAGGGCATTCTGCAGGAGCTCTTCCTGTTACCAGGGACCGTGAGCAGCGAGGAGAGCGCCAGCCTTTTCTATGACATGATGCCTCTCGATACCCATGTTGCGGGCAGCGCCCACAGCCATCCCAACGGCGTGCTCTTCCCCTCAAACGCAGATCTCTCCTTTTTCCCGAGGGTCGGGCGCTACCACCTCATCGTGGGATTCCCGTACAGCCGGGAGGACTGGCGGTGCTACCGTGCAAACGGGGAACCTGTTGCGCTGGAGGTGGTCGGGTGAGGCGCGTGGTGGCAACCGGCACCTTCGATATTCTCCACCCCGGGCACCTGTACTACCTAGAGGAGTCCGGGAGGCTCGGGGACGAACTGTACGTGATCGTCGCCAGGGACCGAAACGTCCGCCATAAGCCTAAGCCAGTGCTGCCTGAAGAGCAGAGGGCGAGGATGGTCGCTGCCCTCAAGCCGGTTGACCACGCAGTTCTCGGGGATCTTCATGACATGTTCAGGCCAATCGAGGAGATACGCCCCGCGGTCATCACGTTCGGGTTCAACCAGCACTTTGACGAGGAGAAGATACGGGCAGAGCTTGGCAAACGGGGACTGTCTGTCGAACTGGTCCGGATAGGGAGTTATGGCGGGGACCGCTATTGCAGCTCGAGTGAAATTGTCCGGCAGGTGCTGGCCCGGTTCTCCTCCGGGAAGGAGGAGATGCATGAACAGGAAAACAGAGAGCCTCCTTATCTGGGCAGTCATTGAAGGGTTCGGCCGTTGTCCCTTCCGGCACGGTTCCGGAGAGGGAACCATATTAACGTGGAAGGTGAAATAAGGCTAACGAGGGGTCTCGTTTAAACAGGCCCTTGTTACATGAGGATTGATGAGGTATGCCTGAATTTGCGACTGCATTTTCTGGAATGAACAGTGACCGGAAGCTCTCCCACAGCGAGCTTGTCAGGGCGATCCGGCTGATGATCGCCGACGAGTATGAAGCCATCCAGGTCTACACCCAGCTTGCAGAGTCAATTGACAACACCCTTGCGAAGGAGGTACTCCTGGATATTGCGGACGAAGAGCGCGTTCACGCAGGGGAGTTCCTGCGGCTGCTCCAGGAGCTGGACCCTGACGAAATGAAGTTCTACGCGGAAGGCGCCGCCGAGGTCGAGGCCGAGATTGCAAAGATCTCCCCAGGTGGCACATCCCCGGCAACGGCAGAGAAGAAGGGTGGGGCGACCACCATCGGGTCCATGAAGGAGTGAGAGGACGATCATGACAAACCCTTACCTTGGGAGGGAGGATGCTCCCATACAGCCTGAGACCTGGTCCCTGCTCGATTCGGCCATGGTCGAGGCTGCAAAGAGCGTCCTTGCCGGCCGGAGGCTCCTCCACATCGAGGGGCCCTACGGGCTTGGTCTCAAGGCAGTCCCGCTCGAGGACTGCCAGGTGAGCGAGTGCATGGCGGTCAGCCAGTTCGTGCCGGTGCACCTGATCAGCACGACGTTCACTGTGGGGATCAGGGACCTGCTTGCATTTGAGCAGAACGGCCTTCCCTTCTCTGCAGAGGCTGCAGCCGAGGCGGCCATCGAGTGCGCACGAAACGAGGACACGCTCATATTCGAGGGTGGCATGGGGAGCCCCGGCCTCCTTGAGTTGGAGGGGACCGGCGCACTCAAGCTCTCGTCGTGGAGCACGGTGGGAAAAGCTGCCGATGACATCATCCAGGCAATGATCCGCCTCGACGAGGCAGGGTATCACGGCCCGTACAGCCTGGCGCTCGCGCCCTCACGGTACAACCTCCTCTTCCGCCGCTACCTGCAGGGGCAGAGCACGGAACTCGAACACATCCGGGCAATCGTCACAGACGGCGTGTACAAGGCCCCTGCCCTCAAGAGCGGAGGAGTCCTGCTGGCCTCGGGGAGGCGCTACGCGTCAATCGTGCTCGGCCAGGACATGACCGTCGGGTTCATCGGCCCGATTGGGGACAGCCTGGAGTTCTCCATCACAGAGAGCCTCGCACTCCTCGTGAGAGAGCCGTCCTCAATCTGCGTCCTGAAGGACAAGGAATAATCTTCATCCCCCTTTTTCCCTTT
>DUGV01000053.1 GCA_013331225.1 Methanolinea sp. | reverse complement strand
TCGCGTAGGCCTTCGAGAACCCGTTCAGGGTGATAGTGCGGGACGCGAGGTCCCCCACCGTCGCAGATGCAACATGGGATCCCTCGTAGGTGAGTTCCGCATAGACCTCGTCACTTATCAGCACCAGGTCATGGTCGCAGACGATATCGGCGACTGCCTGGAGATCTTCCCTTCGCATCACCGCGCCGGTAGGGTTGTTGGGAAAGTTGATGATTAGTGCCTTGCTCCTGGGAGTCACCCGTTCCATCAGGCGGTCGGGATTGAGGCGGAACCGGTCCTTCTCCACGCAGGGAACTGCGATTGGCATGCCTCCCGCGAGGGTCACGCAGGGAGCGTAGGATACGTAGCAGGGCTCTGCCACCAGCACCTCGTCTCCGGGATCGACCACCGCACGAATGGCGATGTCCAGGCCCTCCGAGACACCGGTCGTGATAATCATCTCATTGTCGGGGTGATAGGAGAGTCCGTAATGGGCATGGAGGTAACGGGAGAGCGCTTCTCGGAGTGTCTGGAGCCCCCTGTTCGAGGTATAAGAGGTGCCGCCCTGCTCGATTGAGTAGATGCTGGCCTCGCATATATTCCAGGGAGTCGAGAAGTCCGGCTCCCCCACCCCGAGCGAGATGACCTCTTCCATCGTCAGGGCCAAATCGAAGAACTTCCGTATCCCTGAAGGGGGTATCTCCCGACCCTTCTTCGAGATATAGTCTCTCATCCGGACCCTCACAGGGAATAAGGTATCCGTTCGCTCCCTTCTTTCTCGCAGAAGGTGCGCCCGTTCTCCTTGTATGACTTCATGATGATGTGGGTGGCCGTCTCGCGTATGCGGTCCATGGGGGCGATATATTCAGAGACGAAACGTGCGACCTCCTGCATGTTCTTGCCGGTGACGGTAAGCTGCAGGTCATATGCACCGGTGATTAGCCGGAGGGATCGGACCTGCCTGAACCTGGCAATCCGTTCCGCGATGCGATCGTATCCGAAATCACGCTCGGGGTTGACCTTCAGCTCGATGATAGCGGATACTTCACCGTTCCCTGCCCGCTCCCAGTCGATCACGGCGGAGTAGCTGCGGATCACTCCCGCCCCCTCCAGTGCCGCAATGCGTGCCTCGATCTCTTCGGGTGCGATCTCGGCCATCACGGCCATCTCGCGGGTGGTCAGGCGGCTATTCTCCTCCAGCAGCTGGAGCAGAAGAAGGTCCTTTTCGTCCATTATCTCTTCACCTGAACAGGGACCTGCACCACTGGACATCCCGCTCGGCGAGTCCCTGGGTACTCAACCGGGGGTCCGCGGTGATGACGTCCCATATCTTATGAATATTGGTATCAAACCACATCTCTTTTGTCCTCCCGTAACGCCCGCGGCTCACTACTCTTGTATTGATTACGCCGAGCATGTTCAGCTCCGATATGAGGTCCGTGATGCGCCGGTGAGTGAGGACATCGAGTTCCATCGCAGGTGCGATCTCCTTGTATATCCTGCTTACCTCGCCGCTGGTAAAGATGGTCTGCCCCATCTGGTCGAGGAGGAGCATGGCATAGAGGACCACCTTGCTCTGGGTGGGAAGCGTGGCAATGCATTCGATCATCGAGTCGGCCTCGATCTTTGCCTGGGCACCTTTCACATGCCGCTCACTCACCTTGTCTGATTCGTCGCGGTCAGCGATCTCGCCTGATACCCTGAGAAGGTCAAGCGCTCTCCTTGCATCCCCATGCTCCTGGGCGGCAAGTGCGGCGCAGAGCGGGATAACCCCTTCATCAAGAACCCCGTCAAGGAACGCCATCTCCGCACGCTGCTGGAGGATGTCACACAGCTGCAGCGCATTATACGGAGGAAATACCAGTTCCTCCTCGCTCAGCGAGGAGAGGACACGGGGATCAAGAAAATCCTTGAACGAGAGGTCGTTTGAGATCCCTATCATGCTCACTTTGGACTTTTTCAGGTCGGAATTTATCCTTGAGAGGTTGTAGAGGGTCTCGTCGCCGCTCTTCTTCACCAGCTTGTCGATCTCATCAAGCACTATGATAAGGACGCCCCCCATCGCTTCGAGCTGGTTCTTGAGCTCCTGGTAAACCTGGTCGGTCGGCCACCCGGTCATCGGGATGTGTATCCTTGCCTTATCGCTGGCTGTCTCGTCCTCGCCAAGGAGGGTCTTGGATATCTGGGCGAGGACCCGGTACTGGGTGTCGATAACTTCGCAATTCAGGTGCACCACGCGGCATATAGTTCCCATGTGAATTCCGGCATTTTCAAGCTCCGAACCCACGTAGCGAACGCTGGCAGTCTTCCCCGTTCCTGTCTTTCCATAAATGAGGATGTTGGAAGGAGTTTCGTTCCGAAGGGAGGGTGCAAGAATGGATGCGACCTGGTCAATTTGGGGTCTGCGGTGGGGGAGAATCTGGGGACGGTACGAATGCCGGAGGACTTCCCTGTTCTTGAATATTTTATTGCTCTCGAGGTACTTTTTGAATAATCCCACCGATGCACTCTGGTCCTCTGCCATCCGTTCCCCCTGGGAGATAACCATATGATCATCTCCCTGAAAAAGGTGCCTGTTTGGCAAACATATAAACCCCTTTATTTCTACTCGAAAACAAACTATAAACAGTTGTTTTCTTTATTGTTGGATTTTAAGTCTGTTTTTTACAGAATTGAAACACCAAGTTTTCCACAGGAACCAGCCTTTCACGGCGAGAGATCCCCGACCCCTTTGTTTCCACTGGAACTTCATGAAGAACTCCTCTCTTTTTGAGAGGAATTAAAAGAAGAACAGCTCATTTTCATTTTCTTTTTTGATATATAAAAGTTCATTGAAATAAATCGAAATACATTGAGAACATCAACAATATTTAGAGACAAGAGAAATAATTATTGAGAACACCATAGTAACATTCCATCGCCGTTTTATCACGCTAAATTATAAAACAGGCAATAACGCACAAACGCTCCAGTGGAAATAAAGGGGTCTACAAACATGTATGAAATCAGCCTTATCCATCTCTCTAAAGAAAACAGGTAAAAACCATTCAAATATATGAATTGTTGAAGATCTCTATAGTCCCTGTGAAAAGGAAAGACACTTACTCTGTGAAAAAAGCGAAGACTTCGGAAAAGTTGCGAGTCTCCCCATTCTGACTCCAGTGGAAATAAAGGGGTCCAGGTTGATGGTATAAAATAACCATATGGGTATCGTTTATTCTTACACGCACATATCATATGCAACATGAAGTCTGATCACGAAAGGCCGGTTGCCATCAAGGCTGCAGTACTCACGGTCTCCAGCACGAGAATAGAGGAAAACGACACCAGTGGGAAGGAGATTATGACCCTCCTCGGGAAGGCTGGCATCAAAGTCGGCAATTACGCCATAATACCAGACAATATAGAAGCCATACAGAGAGAAGTGCTCGACTCGATCAAGTCATGCAATTGTGTGATACTCAATGGCGGGACCGGTCTCACTCATGACGACTGCACCATCGAAGCTGTCTCCCCGCTCCTCGAGAAGAAAATTGACGGGTTCGGGGAGCTCTTCAGGGCAAAGAGTGTCAACGAGGTTGGAACCGCTGCAATGCTCTCCAGGGCAATTGCCGGCGTCTGCCATGAAAAAGTGGTATTCTGCATTCCAGGGTCGACGCCTGCGGCAACCCTGGCAACCCGCGAGCTCATCATCCCTGAACTCCGCCATATCATAAGCCATGCAATGAAGCGCTCCTGAATGTGTATTCCCCCTCATCTCTCTCATATATGGGGAATATCGAGGGCCTTTTTTATTACCGGTAGACTTCGAGCAATGCCACACGTTCCAGGACGAGCTCCTGTATGCGCCCCGGGCCGACAACCTCGGCCTCCTGCGGTGTGATGGAGAACAGTTCACAGAGGTGAGCAGCCTTCGCGGGGGTAATCGAATCCCAGTCTTCGTGATCTGCNNTTGTCAGGGCAGATGCAGAGGTACGCGGCATTCTCACCTTTCTGCACCCCAAATCTTGTCCCATGCACGATCTGGCGTGATCCCGCAGCGTAGAGGAGCGACTCCACCTCCACGCGGCTGGAGATCATGGACCCCTGGTCAAGTGCCCTAAATGCATGATGAAGGGCGGATTCTGTGTGGGCCTTTCCCGCCATGTTCATGGCATTGAAGAGAATGACATGGGCATCGTTTCGCCTGGAAATGTCCTGGATCCTTTTGAGGAAACCCTCCAGATCATGTATACACATCCGAACCTGGTAGATACCGCAGCGCATCATTGTCCATCCTCACCAAAAGAGGAGAGCGTTGCCTGACCCACGGCAGCAGACGGTTTTTCATTCGTGTCCTCATCCTCCCCAAGCTCGCGCATCACCTGGGCGGCGACACCGCGGCCGAGAATGGCTGCGACCTTTCCACTCTCTGCCTTCTTCAGCTCTTCAGGGGTTGTAATACCATTGTGAAAGAGGCTCCTTGCACGCACCCGCCCGATGTGCTTGAGCCGGACGAGTGGCAGAAGCTCCCGCTTCACCCCATGTTTCATGCATACTCCGTATTCCCTGACATCGCGGGCAAAGCGCGGCGCAAACATCCCTGCAAGCCTGTCCGATGCATGCAGAAGCCAGTTGACGCTTTCCACCATGTTGAAGATGTCCCCGGGCCCGACAGAGTAGCGCTCGCAGATGGTTGCCTCGGGGACCTCCATTGACCAGTCGCGGAGGAGCATGGCGGTCTTGAGTGCCCGGAAATACTCCTCCTCCTCCCCGAACCCGAGCGGCTGCCAGAGTTCCTCCTCGTGTTCAAGCAGGAAACGTTCGAGATACCCGAGATCGCGGTTGTTCACGTAGAGCGTATACATGTCAGGGGTGCTGCAGAGAGTCTGCAGGAGACCCATGTCTGAATAGTCTTTCGCAGCGCACATGCATCTGACGATGGACTCTGCTCCCCGGGGATCAATGTAGAGCTGCGAGACCAGGCCTCCGTACTCTGTCGCCGAGTACCTTCCCCCGTTTTCGACAACCATCTCCGCAGTGTCGAGAAACCGGAGTGCCCGCTCGGTGACTGACCCGATCAGCCTGCTCCCTTTGTGCTGGTGCGTGTAGAAGGTCCGTGCCATGAACTCCTGGATCTCTGTGTCGCTCCTTGCAAATCCAGAGGCAACCAGTGAAAGTATGTGGGTCGTAAGCGCGGATTCGTTTGCGCACTGCGAGTTGACATCCTCGGCGGCTGCATGGATGTAGAATTCAAAGAGGCTTGCACGCTCCTCCTCATCCTTTGCGATGAGCACCGCCTCACCGTACGGGTCGAGCCTCGGCCGCCCGGCCCTGCCTGCCATCTGGTGGTACTCGCGGGCGGGGATCGGAACCATTCCAACCCCTGTCTCGTAGCGACGG